>JANPCS010000454.1:0-11445 GCA_031431065.1 Hyphomicrobiales bacterium
CGGCCGGTGTCGTTCAGCAGTTCCTGCTCGCGTGAAAGATCGCTGTTGATCTGGGCAATGCGCTGGTCAAGCTCGCCGCGGCGGGCTTCGGCCCGGCGCTCTTCCTCGTCCAGCGCGTTACGCTCGTGGGCAATGCGCTGCAGCACCGCGCCTCGGATCGCCTCCTGCTCGCGAAGGCCCGGAAGATGCTCGCCCAACTCGTCGCGCTGCCGCAGCTTTTCGGACGCGGCGCGGGTATGTTCGGCCAGAACCCGCGTGGCGTCATCGAGGGCTGCCGCATCAAGCCTCGCGGCTTCCGCCGCATCCTTCCAGTTCACATAAAGCCCGGTGGCTTCCAGCCTGCGGATTTCAGCTGACAGCTGCTTGTACTTGGTGGCCTGCCGGGCCTGCCGTTTCAGGCTGTTCAACTGGGTTTCAAGCTGCGCGGTAACGTCATCGAGCCGCGTCATGTTCTGTTCCGCCGCGCGGAGCTTCAATTCCGCCTCATGCCGCCTCGTGTGCAGCCCGGTGATGCCCGCCGCTTCCTCGAGAATGAGGCGCCTTGCCTGCGGCTTGGCATTGATGATCTCGCCGATCTGGCCTTGCCGCACCAAGGCAGGAGAGCGCGAACCGGTCGACACATCGGCAAACAGCAATTGCACGTCGCGGGCCCGCACATCCTTGCCGTTGATGCGATAGGCCGAGCCCTCGTCGCGCTCGATGCGCCGCGCGATTTCGAGTGTCTCGTGTCCGGCATATTGCGGCGGTGCCGTGCCGTCGTCGTTGACCATGGTAACCACGACTTCCGCCAGGTTACGGGCAGGGCGTTGCGTAGTGCCGGAGAAGATCACGTCATCCATGCCGGAGCCGCGCATCGACTTATACGAGCTTTCGCCCATCACCCAGCGCAGCGCCTCGAGCAGGTTGGACTTGCCGCAGCCATTGGGGCCGACCACGCCGGTGAGGCCGGGCTCGATGAACAAATCCGTTGGCTCCACGAAGGATTTGAATCCCGAAAGCCTAAGCCGTGTAAACTTCATTCTGCCCCTGCCCCTATGCGATAAGACCCGCGCCTAGAGCAGCGGGTCGATCGCCGCCTTGAACGCTTCGTAGGTGCGCTCGCCCTCGAACATTTCGCCATTGAGGAAAAAAGCCGGCGTCCCCTTCACGCCGAATTTCGCTCCATCGTCGCGGATCGCCAGGATGCTCCTGGCCAGCGCCTGATCCTTCAGCGTCATGTTGAATTTTTCCTGGGTGAAGCCCGCCTGCTTGGCGATATTGAGCAGGCCTTCAGCCGGATTCTGCGCCCAGGTTTCGAGCGTCTCGAAGTAGATGTCCATCAGCGGAAAGTACGATTCCTTCGGCGCCGCGCGGGCGATCATGAAGGCCGCCGTCGCCGCATCGTTCAGCGGAAACTCGCGGAAAATGAAGCGGATCTTCTTGGTGTCGACATATTCCGCCTTGAGTTTTTTCCACACATCCTTGTGGAATGCGGCGCAATGCGGGCAGGTGGCTGAGGCATATTCGATCAGCGTCACCTTGGCGCCCTCATCGGCGCCCAGTGCCATCTCACCGATGGCCGGCGGCTTGTTCAGTTCGGCCAGATCCACGGCAAGGGCCGGCATGGAATAAGCCGTCATGGCGATGGCTGCTGTGCCAAGCAGAAGCTGGCGGCGGGAAATCTCGATCATGGGCTTGTACCTACTAGATGTTGGGGGTTGAAACCAATCGTTATTTGTCTTGTGGAGAACTCCGGGCGGCCGGTCCGGTGCCCAGGGCAAGGCTTTGGCCGAGGCGCTCCAGAGCCGCCTTGAGCTGACCGTCTTCTATCGTCTCAAGCATCGGATTTTCAAGGGGTTTCAGCGAACTTGGCAAGGGCCGGGAAGGCCTTTGCGGTAGCTGCCCGGTGGCCTGCACCACCCTGATGGCGCTGACCGCCCCATAGCCGAAAAAGCTGTTGATCCGCCCGGTGATCCGCGACGCATCATATTGTAGGTCGAGCGCCCGGCCCGGTGCCGCCCTGATGACCAGCGTGCCGCCTGATTTCTGCGCCTCTTCGCCGGCCCCGCGCGGCCATTTGATCCGCTCGGGTGCCGAGATGGCGGCAAGCTCGTCGCCGACGATCTCGTTCCAGTTGCTCACCACGTCGGCCTGCGCAAAGCCGTGCCGCGCGAAGGCAGCTCGCGTAATGGCGCGAAAATGTTTGCTCAGGGATTCCATGGCCGGTCTATATCTTCAATCCATAACAGGAGTCGATTGCTTGCGCAGCAGAATGGCCAAACAAGGGCCGGGAAAAGACCTGTCCTCACAACTTCTTGATTGGTACGGCCATCATGCCAGGGTGCTGCCGTGGCGCAGCCGCCCCGGCGAGGTGCCTGATCCCTATCGTGTCTGGCTCTCCGAAATCATGCTGCAGCAAACCACCGTTCAGGCGGTGAAAGCCTATTTCGCGAAGTTTGTGAGCAACTGGCCAAGCGTCGAGGCCCTGGCGGCGGCTCCCCTTGATGACGTGCTCAAGGCCTGGGCGGGCCTCGGCTATTACGCCAGGGCCCGCAATCTCCATGCCTGCGCCAGGGAAGTGGCCAGCCGCTTTGCGGGCAAGTTTCCGGAGACCGAGTCTGAACTCCGGAGTCTCCCCGGCATCGGTCCATACACGGCAGGCGCCATCTCAGCCATTGCCTTTGGCCAACCCCATGCGGCGGTCGACGGCAATGTCGAGCGGGTGATCACCAGGCTCTATGCCATCGAGACGCCAATGCCAAACGCGAAGCCCGAAATCCGGGCGCGAACTCAAAGCCTGGTGCCGCAGTCAAGTCCGGGCGATTTCGCGCAAGCCTTGATGGACCTGGGCGCCACCATTTGCACGCCGAAATCGCCTGATTGCCGGAATTGTCCGTGGGCGGAGCATTGTGAGGGACGCTTGCTCGGTACCGCCGCCGGCCTGCCGCGCAAGCCGGTGAAGATGCAGGTGCCCACCCGCCGCGGCGTGGCCTTCTGGATCGAGCGTGGCGATGGCGCGGTGCTGTTGCGGCGGCGGCCCGAGAAGGGCCTGCTCGGCGGCATGATGGAAGTGCCGTCAACGGCCTGGGGCGAGGCCGTGCCGCAAACCGAAACACAAGCCCCGCTCGCCGCCGAATGGACCAGTGTGCCGGGCCTTGTCACCCACACCTTCACGCATTTTCATTTGGAGCTTCAGGTGGTGAAGGCCACGCGCATCATCGACGGCACCCTGCGCGGCAACGGCGACTATCGCTGGACCCGGCGCGAGGTTCTCGCCGGCGAAGCTCTACCCACCGTCATGCGCAAGGTCGTAGCGCTTGCCTTGGGTGGAGCACCGAAATCTCGGCTAAAAAACTGACTTGATCGTGACAGAAGTCCGCACACGGAACAAATAACCCTTCGAGGCTCGGCTGGCGCCGAGCGCCTCAGGGTGAGGGGATATCGTCATGTCCCTCTTGCTGAGGAGCTCACGGCAACGCCGTGAGCCTCGAAGCACGAACCGCAGACTCGCCGCTCGGCAGCCGAACAATTTACCGGCGCCCGCCGACCTCGTCGATATGCTTAAGCATGTCGGCCGGGTCTTCATAGACGCGATAGGCACCCGTGTGCTCAAGCTCTTCCGTGCAATAGCCGCCGGACAGGAAACCGATGCCGAGTGCCCTGGCCCGCTGCGCCGCCAGCATGTCCCAGATCGAATCGCCCACCACGCATGCCGTGCCGATGTCGACATCGAGCTTCTCGGCAGCGGCCAGGAACAGGTCCGGGTCGGGCTTGCATGGGCGAGTCTCCAATAAGGTTCCGGGCATAGCCCTCGCGCGCCCGAAGCGTTCGCTCAAGCCGCCGCTCCCATTTCCGAGCGCACCTGCTGGCGCAACACATCGATCGGCACGAGGTTCGGGCCCTTGCGCACATGCCAGAAGGTCCAGCCGTTGCAGGCTTCGGCTCCTTGCACATGCGCGCCGATCTTGTGGATCGAGCCTGACGCATCCTTAGCTGCAATCGAGCCGTCGGCCCTGATCCGCGCGGCGATTCTCTGTGTCGGGTCGAACAGCGTGTCGCCGGCCTTGACGAGGCCGCGCTCGATCAACACGCCAAAGGGAATGCGCGGTTCCGCCCGCTTGGCTATCGTCACCTTCAAAGCTTCGCCGGAAAGCATCTCGGCCGCCGCGATGCGCGCCAGTGCCGCTTGCGCGTAATCCTCTTCGCGCTCGATGCCGATGAAGTTGCGGCCCAGTTGTTTGGCGGCGGCACCCGTCGTGCCGGTTCCGAAAAACGGATCGAGCACCACGTCGCCGGGATTGGTCGTCGACAACAGCACGCGATGCAGCAGCGCCTCGGGCTTTTGCGTCGGGTGCAGTTTGTCGCCCACGGCGTTCTTGATGCGCTCGGCGCCGGTGCACAGCGGCAAGGTCCAGTCGGAACGCATCTGCAGGTCGTCGTTAAAAACTTTCATCGCTTCATAGTGGAAAGTATACTTGGATTTTTCGGAGCGTGACGCCCAGATCAGCGTCTCGTGTGCGTTGGTGAAACGCCGCCCGCGGAAATTCGGCATCGGATTGGTCTTGCGCCAGACCACATCGTTGAGGATCCAGAATCCGAGATCCTGCAACAGCGCGCCGACGCGGAAGATGTTGTGATAGGAGCCGATGACCCACAGCGCCCCATCCGGTTTCAGAACCCGGCGGCATTCGGAAAGCCAGCCCTTGCTGAAGCGGTCATAGGTCTCGAAGCTGTCGAACTTGTCCCAGTGATCGTCAACCGCATCGACCTTGCTCTGGTCAGGACGGGTGAGATTGCCGGCAAGCTGCAGATTGTAGGGAGGATCGGCAAAGACCAGATCGACCGAACCCTCCGGAATTTTCTTCAGTTCCGTCAGGCAGTCGCCGACGAGAATTCGATTGTGCAGCGGCCGGATATCCGGCCGTGTCTGATATCCCATCGTCCACCTTCATACGCAACGCTACTGACTCAAGAAGAGTGGTCATCTTGAATCCTGCGGACTCGCAGGTGAATCGAAATGCTTAAGAATGGTTAACGCGGCAGCAGTGCCGCCACCGGCGCAAAGCTCCGGCGATGGATGGGTGAGGGGCCATGTTGCTGCAAGGCGGCGGCATGAAGGGCGGTGCCATAGCCCTTGTGACGGGCAAAACCATACTGCGGATAAGTGAGGTCGTGCCCTCGCATGATCCGGTCGCGCGTCACCTTGGCGATGATCGAGGCCGCCGCAATCGACAGCGAGCGCCCGTCGCCGCCGATGATGGTCGTGACCTGGCAGTGAAGTTGTGGCGCGTAGGTGCCGTCTACCAGCGCCAGCGCCACCGGCCCCAGTTGCGCCACCGCGTCCGCCATCGCCCACAGCGTGGCGGCGAGGATATTGTCGCGGTCGATGCGATCGACTTCGGCGATGCCGATGCCGACGCGAGCCGTTGCCATGATCGGCTCGAACAGCGCCTCGCGCCGTGCCTCGGTCAGCCTCTTCGAATCGTTGAGACCGAGGGGAATAGCGTGGGGATCGAGGATAACCGCGGCGGCGACCACTGGCCCGGCCCACGGCCCGCGCCCCGCCTCGTCGACGCCGCAGACCAACTGAAGTCCGCGCGCCATTGCCTCGCGTTCGAAGCTGAAATCCGGACTGCCCCCTTTTCCCATGCTGCTTTATCGGCGGGCAAAGGGATCGCCGTCAACGCTTCGTTAGGGACAGTCCGTTCACGGCGGCGTGACGAACGATGTTCATCGTCTCAGGCTCCTGCAGCATCGAACAGTGTGAGTTGCTCGCCAGGCTGCGGCGGCCTCCTGAAATGGTCAACCGAAAGCTTGAGCCGCGACTGGTTGAGGCCAAGGCGCTGACAGGCCAGTTCAAAGCGCCGCCCGATGGTCCAGGCATAGGGCCCGCTGCCGGTCATGCGGCGGCCGAAAGTCGAATCGCTCTCCTTGCCCTCGCGCACCGACCTGACCAGCGCCATGACTTTCGCCGCCCGGTCGGGCAGCGCCGCTTCGAGCCAGTCCTTGAACACGTCGCGCACTTCCAAAGGCAGGCGCAGCATCACATAACCGGCCTCGCGCGCGCCCGCGGCAAAGGCCGCCTTGAGGATACTTTCGATCTCGGCGTCATTCACCGCCGGAATGATCGGCGCCACCATGACCACGGTGGGGATGCCCGCCGCTGCGAGCCTCTCAATAGCTTCCAGCCGCTTCATCGGCGTTGCGGCCCGGGGCTCCATGGCACGCGCCAGCTTGGCGTCGAGTGTCGTCACCGACAGCGCCACCTTGACCAGGCCCTTGGCGGCCATCGGCGCCAGGATGTCAATGTCGCGGGTGACCAGAGCCGACTTGGTGACGATGCCGACCGGATGATTGAACTCCGCCAGCACCTCGAGAATGCGCCGGGTGATCCGCCGCTCGCGCTCGATCGGTTGATAGGCATCGGTATTGGCACCGAGCGCAATGGTCCGGGGTTGATAGGATTTCGCCAGCAATTCGGCCCGCAAAAGTTCCGGCGCATTGGCTTTGGCAAATAGCTTGCTCTCGAAATCAAGCCCTGGCGACAGACCCATATAGGCATGCGCCGGCCGCGCGTAGCAGTAGGAGCAGCCGTGCTCGCAGCCACGATAGGGATTGATCGAGCGGTCAAACGAGATATCGGGCGATTCGTTGCGGGTGATGATGGTCTTCGGCGTCTCCTCGAACACCTGGGTGCGGAAGGGCGGCAGGTCTTCAAGGCCCTGCCAGCCATCGTCGAACAAAGACCGGCTGAACGCCTCGAAGCGCCCGCTCATGTTTATCTTGGCACCACGGCCCCGTGCTTGGGGGCCGAGTGCGGTAAGCCGCCCGGCTCCCATGATGCCGGGATTGAGACCCGAACTCTGGCGCTTGTCGATCAAGGTGGACATGGCGGCAATGTAAGGCAAACGTCAGAACAAAACAAGAACAATGTTGTTTATGCCGAACAACTCAAAGCATGGTCCCGCGCCATGACCAGACGCCAGATTTTCCTCGCTCTCCTGCCGCCGCTGTTCCTGATGGTTTACGCCTTGCCATCAGGGCCGGGCAGAACGTCCGGCCCTGATGTCGGCAATGGGATGGCGTCTTAGTTGCCGCTGTTTTCGTTCTCTTGAGACTGCAGCAGAACGCGCTCATAAGCGGTCAGGCCGGCCTTGCCAGTGGCGCTGCGGCCGACATAGAGCGGAGCGGTATCCTGGACCTGCACCGAGTAGCCGGAGTTCTGGTCACGATCACGCGGATCAATGTCGGTGCGAGCGGCAAGCGCGGCGGTCGACAAAGCGGCAAGCGCTGCGAGGCTGAGGATGATCTTATTCATGGTAAAGCTCCTGTTTCATGTTGTGGGCCCGATTTTTCAGGCCCGGATGTTTTTCAAAGCCCGCTCTCTGCGTCTTTGATGAGCTATATGTAAGCCTTTTTCCGGCCCCGTCGATTCAACCCCAGTAACAGCTCAGGCACATTTATTTCCTTTGAAAAACAATTACTTGAATGACAGTTTCAGATTTCAAGTAAATCAACCATCAAGAAGTTACAGTTCATCTCACGAGTGCGTGAAGAGGTGCACCCAAAGGCCTTGTGCCATGCGTAAGTGTTACCCATGATTGGCGATGCGCCAGCCTGGATAGCTGCTGTCAATCGGATGAATTTCATGAAACCGCCGAAACGGCGCGTCAGCCTTTGGAGCGCTTCAGATGTTCTTCAAGCCGCGGCATGATCTCGACGAAATTGCACGGCGTGTGGGTGTAGTCGAGTTGCGGCTTGAGAATGAGATCCCATCCATCCTTGCAGGCGCCAGGCGATCCGGGGAGGCAGAAAATGTACTTGCCCTTCATGACGCCCGCCGTGGCGCGCGACTGAATGGTGGATGTCCCGATCCTTGGGAAGGACACCATGTGAAACAATGTCCCGAAGCCTTCGATCTCTTTCTCGAACAGCGGACGCATCGCTTCGACGGTTACGTCATGTCCCGTCAGCCCCGTGCCGCCCGTGCTGATGATCACATCGATGTCGTTGCGGTTGGTCCAGTCGCGAACCACATGCCGGATGGCCCGCACATCGTCGGCCACCACCTTGCGGGCGGAAAGCGAGTGGCCTGCACCGGCAATCAGATCGGCGAGCGTCTTTCCCGAAACATCGGTCTCGAGCGTACGGGTATTTGAGATCGTGAGAACCGCGATCCTCACGGGTATGAATTGCCGCGCCTCAGCCATACAGGAAACCCAAAATCGATCATGCTGCCTCGTTAAGCTGCTCCGCGCAACGCCGCCGCATCTTTCGCGCTGAAGCAGTGACATCATAAAACACCATTTGCGCCGCGGGAACAAGAAAAACTCCCGCAAACATGGCCTCAATTCTTCTTTGATCTTGACGTTACTGAAGAATAAACAGGCGTTGCTGCGCTGTGAGTAGGTGGTGACGCCGATACGATCCGTCAATGCGCCTCAAGCATTTGCCGCAGCGCCAGCAGGTCGCGCCACGCCAGACGCTTCTGGTTTGGCTGACGCAGGAGATAGGCCGGGTGAAGCGTGGGCAGCAGCGGAATGCTCCGCCCACTGATGTTTATGTTCAGCCACTTGCCGCGCAGCTTGAGAATGCCCGCGCTCTCACCCGTCAGACGGTGGGCGGGCGTCGCGCCGAGGCAAACGATAACGTCAGGCTGTTGAATCTCGATGGTCCGCAACAGGAACGGCAGGCACATCAGCGTCTCGGCTTCGGTCGGCGTGCGATTGCCCGGCGGCCGCCAGAAAATCGCGTTGGTGATGAACACCGAGTTCTGGCGTTCGGGCGATTGCCGCGACAGGCCGATGCTGGCCAGCATGCGGTCGAGCAATTGGCCGGACTTGCCGACGAAGGGTTTGCCTTGAATATCCTCGTCGCGGCCCGGCGCTTCGCCGACCAGCATCACCCGGGCCTCCGGGTTGCCATCGGCATAGCACAGCCTGGTCGCCGTCTTCTTCAGCGGGCAGGCGTTAAAGTTCAGGAGGGCCTGCTCGATATCGGCCAGCGCTTGGAGGCCAGCCAGTCCGCCAGCGTTGGACTGAACCGCCGCAGGCTTCGGCGTGGCCGGCAGGGGCCGCGCCGTAATAACTGGTGGCTTGGCGGCAATCGCGGGCGCCGCAGGCGCAAGTGTGCGGTTCACCGGCTCATCGCCGATGATTTCGTCTGCCCCCATCTCGGCCAGCCAGCGCAGTGCTCTGGCGGCCTCTTGTGGCGTCTTGTCGTTTTGCTCGTGTTGCATGTCCGATTTGGCGGCTTGTGCCGCGACCCTCCCCGACTATAACAGGCCCTGGCCGGAGAAGCATGGGCGGAGTGAAAGCTGTGGAACAAGTGCAGCGCGAGGCGATGGAATACGATGTGGTGATTGTCGGAGCAGGGCCCGCAGGCCTTGCCGCGGCCATCCGCCTGAAGCAGATTTCGCCCGATATCACCGTCTGCCTGCTTGAAAAGGGCTCGGAAGTCGGCGCTCATATCCTCTCGGGCGCCGTCATCGATCCCATCGCCTTGAATGAGCTGATTCCGGATTGGAAAGCGCAGGGTGCTCCCCTTAACACGCCCGTCGTCGAGGACCGCTTCTTCATGCTGGGGCCGCAAGGCGCATTGCGCCTGCCCAATCAGTTGATGCCGCCGCTGATGAACAACCATGGCAATTATGCCGTATCGCTCGGCAATCTCTGCCGCTGGCTGGCGCAACAGGCCGAAGCCCTTGGTGTTGAGATCTATCCCGGGTTTGCCTGTTCGGAAGTCCTCTACCGCGAGGATGGCTCGGTCAAGGGCGTCGTCGCCGGGGTTGTGGGCATCGCCAAGGACGGCCACCACAAGGATGATTATCAGCCCGGCATGGAACTTCTTGGCAAATATGTCTTCATTGCCGAGGGTGTACGCGGTTCCCTTGCCAAGGAAGTCATTGCCAAGTTCAAATTGTCGGAAGGCCGCGAGCCGCAGAAATTCGGCCTCGGCATGAAGGAGCTCTGGGAAGTGCAGCCCGGGAACCACAAGCCCGGCCAGGTCACCCACACCATGGGCTGGCCGCTTGGACTCAAGACCGGTGGCGGCAGCTTCATGTACCACCTTGAGGACAATCTGGTGTCGATCGGCCTCGTGGTTCATTTGAACTATCAGAACCCGCATCTTTATCCCTACATGGAATTCCAGCGCTTCAAGCACCACGGCCTGATCGAGCCGGTGCTGCGCGGCGGCCGCCGCGTCGCCTATGGGGCGCGGGCCATCACCGAGGGCGGCTTCCAGTCGGTACCGAAACTGTTCTTCCCCGGCGGCGCGCTCATTGGCTGTTCGGCGGGCTTCGTCAACGTGCCGCGCATCAAGGGTTCGCACAACGCCATGAAGACCGGCATGATGGCGGCGGAGGCTGCGGCGGCGGCACTTGCCGCTGGCCGTGCCGGTGACGAGTTGCGCGGTTACGAAGAGGCCTACCGCAAGTCCTGGGTCTACCAGGACTTGAAACGGGTGAAGAACGTCAAGCCGATGTGGTCGAAGCTCGGCCTCGTCGGCGGCCTGGCGCTGGGCGGCCTCGACATGTGGATGAACCAGCTCTTGGGTTTTGGCCTCGGCACATGGAAACACGGAAAGCCGGACTACGCCACGCTGAAGCCGGCCGCCGAAAGCAAGCCGATAATCTATCCCAAGCCCGACGGCATCATTTCCTTTGACCGGCTTACCAACGTCGCCTTCTCCGCCACCAATCATGAGGAAGACCAGAAAGTCCACCTGACATTGCAAAACCCGGATATCCCGATCAGCGTCAATCTCCCCACCTGGGACGAGCCCGCCCAGCGCTATTGCCCGGCCGGCGTCTATGAAGTGGTCAAAGAGCACGGCAAAGCCCCGCGCTTCCAGATCAATCACCAGAACTGCGTCCACTGCAAGACCTGCGATATCAAGGACCCGTCGCAGAACATCAATTGGGTGGTGCCGCAGGGCGGCGAAGGGCCGAACTACCCGAACATGTGACGGGAATATCAAGTTTGCACTTCAGTTTTCCTGTAAAGGGTGGAAGAATGGATATTCTTGAGCTATTCCGCGATTTGGAATCGGATCGCGTCGAACGAAAATCCTCCGCCGCCGATCTTGACAAGATCAGGCAGGCAATTTGCGCATTCGCCAACGATCTGCCTAACCATCGAAAACCCGGGGTAATATTCGTTGGCCAGAAGGATGATGGAACTTGTGCGAATGTTGTAATTGATGACGATTTTCTTCTACGGCTTGCGCAAATTCGCGACGATGGAAAGATCCTGCCTTTCCCAAGCATGAACGTGTCGAGGGAGATATTGGAAGGTTGCGAGATTGCGGCCATCATCGTTCAACCATCCGACAACACTCCCGTTCGGTTTGACAATCGCATTTGGATCAGAGTCGGTCCGCGCCGTGCCATGGCAACCGCGGAAGAGGAAAGGCGGCTAGTCGAAAAGCGGAGATGGGGCAATCTTTCGTTCGACGCCCATGGTG
>JANPCS010000455.1:0-24722 GCA_031431065.1 Hyphomicrobiales bacterium
CGCTCCGGCTTTTCAATGTTACTGTCCGGCGTCATACGCAGTGATTCAGCAGGAACTTCGCCCTTACTGCGCTCCAGATCGGCGGTTGCGCGAATCGTTGACAGCGTGACGGTTTCTTGGAGTTGAGGCGGGCCAGTCAACTGTCCGAGTAGGCGCAAATTCAGATCCCCAAGTTCCATTGCGGCATGCGCCGCCTGTCTGAGTGGCGCGGCTTGACGCTCGTCACTTGCAATCTGCTCGACATTGCCACGTTGCCGAAATCCCAGACGCTGCGGCAAGTGCCGATCTGCGGCTTGGGCTGTGCCTTGATTGCTTGATTCCATCCACGTGAGGAGCGCACTGTGACGAGCGGCTAACTGGAGTTCCAAAGGCACCGCATTGGACAACTGCATAGGGGCCATGTTGGCGACTTTTTCCTGCTGCTCAACTTCCGTTTCCACAGCTGCGTCAACCCCACTCTCCAGCTCCCGTTCGCACCGGCGGCTCGGAAACTGATGCCGGCCGTCCATGACGCCATCGAAGTCATGGTGGCCCGTTTGGCGGATACCGATTTTCTCCGGGAGAATACGTCGCGGCAGATGAACTGCCTGAGTAACCGGGCCTTGATCCATTATCTTGAAGACTCCTCGATGCTTCTATCGGCGCCAGCAAGCGACAGTTCCGCTGTCTTCTTCAATCCCAAATCCTCCTCGCCACTGTCCAAGAGCGATGTTCCAGTGCTGCTCACTGCGACAGGCCGGCGTATGGCATCTACAACTTTCAGACCCGCCTCGAGAATTCGTCTTTCCAGTGGCGGCAGCAACTCCGGATTCAAGTTCCGCAATCCTTGGTCATCATCAACCGGCCCCGCGGACGTCACCTCGAAAATGAGCCCGTAGAGTCCGGCGACTTGAGCTTCCTGACTCCCCGGCACCGAAAGTCTCAGTGACCGGCGGGACGCAAACCTTGTAAGGTCCACAAGATTTCGCAATGCTGCCTGCCGGGCCAAGTTGAGGTAGAATGATCGCCGCATCGACTGTGGGATCTGAATCAGGAAGATATCGATCTGAATTCCTTCCGGCACTGCCTTTTCGTTCCCGAGCTTCAGAATGCTGTTCATGACATCTTGCAGGAACGGCTTGGCATAGATTGAATGGGGAAACCGGCGCAGATAGCGGTTCGCCCTCTTCCAAAACATATGCTGGTTACCCTTCATGGCATAGAAGAGTGCCGAACGCCGCAAAGCGGACTCTTCCACAAGGCTTCCCGGCATGCTGGCGATTGCAACTGCCAGCAAGGCCTGACGCCGCTCCCCGTCACCGGTTTCCAGTACCGCCTGAACCAGCGCGACGCGCCCGGCAATCGACGGCCGGAGCAGCAACGCATTGACTTTGGCCAACAGTCCCGATGCCTCCTCGCGTTTGCCACGCATATAAAGTGAGGCGCCGCGCAGCAGCTTTCGTTGAAGAGCACTAAGGTTATCTCGCTCTGCCAGATGATCGGCCACAGACGGGTTACCGCCGCTCAGCACAAACCCGACGATATTCTGTACCAGGACATTCTGCTCGCCTTCCGGCAGTCCAGCAGCCAGCTTCCGATCAATTTGTTGCAACATTGCCTGTTGTAGCGTGCCAGCCTCCACATGGCCGGCGGCTGCGGCATCTTGAAGTGAATAGAGCGTACGAATGTCGAGAACGACATCGGGTGGCGGTGCGGCTTGACTTTCCGATAGGGCCGTTGAATCCGTCCGCGGTGCGGTGTCGCTCGACTTCGCGTCCTCACTCTCAACAAGATGACGTGAACCCACAGTGGAATTACTGTCATCGTCCACCGCCTCTAACTGTTGGGCATATTCGATCGAGGCTGGAAGATCGGCATGATCCTTTCCGGCGGGCGTTATCACAAATTGCTCGGTGCCAACTACCAGTGTCGCTTGCATCACAAGCAAAGCCGCCACTATGGGAACAGCTCGCCTTGTCATTGCTCGCCATGACCAAGCAGGATTTCGATTCGGCGGTTTTCGGGGGCTTGCGGATCATCCGGGTTTTTCAGGTCGCGATCGGCCAGACCCTCTATGCGGCGGATGCGGCTTGCATCTACTCCGCCGCGAACCAGCATGTACTGTGCTAAGTGGGCCCGCGCAGTGGAAAGTTGCCAGTTGTCATACTTCTTGTTCCGGTATGGCTTGGAATCGGTATGGCCCCTTACGACGATGAAGCCCTGCCTCGATGCCAACACACTGGCTATCGCCTCGACGAGGCGCACCAGTGCGGGTTGAGGTTCGGCCGAACCACTCAGAAACATTCCAAATGACTGTTTGTCCGTGAGGCTGATCAATGTTCCTTCATCGGTTTTCTTGATGTCGATCGACGCCTCCAAGTCATCCAGCCCTGTGCCAAGCTTGGCGGCAAGTTCGGTGGCAATGACAACGGCCTCAGATTGCTGAATGGACATCCGGACCGAACTTGACTTCGCCGGTGTTTGCCGTTTCCTTTCTACCTCCTGCTCTTGTTTAGGAAGGTTTCCCGAAGGGCCGGCAGAGTCGTTCGATTCAGGTGCTTGTTTGCCCGTTTCAATAGTCGCCAATTGCTGTGTTGACGAATCGGACACTGTTCCCTCCGGCCCGCTCCGCGCACTAACCTCAGCATTTACAGCGAGCGTTGTTTGAACGGCCTCTCCGACCTTCGTCTCCGTAGGCTTGCCATCCTCCGTTGTCACCGCAGCGAGTGGACTGCGAGGCGATTCTGACGGCACCGGCTCCCGGGACGGGGGATCAAATGGATCACCGGCCTCGACGGCCGAATTGCCGGTTTCTGCCCACTTGAAGTGTCCGCTCGACGCGGCGCCGGAATTAACTTCAGGCATTGGCGTAACGGCAATCTTTGCTTCAAGCGCCGCCAGAAGTTTGTCGGGATTGGCCAGAACTTCGGCCTCGTGCTTTGCATCGGGGGCCGATGGCGGAGAACCGCCGGCGGAGACTTCGCCCTCGCCCTTCTGCGTGGACTTACTCTCCTTGTTGTCCTTCAGACCGCGGGCGCCCGTCGAAGAGTCAGTCAATTTGATCGGATTGAAGTAACTGGCAACCTGCGCCCGGGTTTCTTCGTTCGACGCATTGATCAACCACATTACCAAAAAGAATGCCATCATTGCAGTTACGAAATCCGCATAAGCAATTTTCCAGGCGCCACCCTTGACCGCGGCAGCGTCGTCGCCGCCACGGCGACGGACAATGATGATCTCCTGTGGTCTGTCAATCCGGTCGTCGCTCATGACTCACTCGACAGAACAAGGACTGCCCACGCCTCGGCGAGCTGCTCAAAGCGGCTGATACCGTTCTTTGATACGACCTCAACACTCTCAAACTCTGTCAGGGCAACATGAATACCCAACTGGTCCAGCACCTCGCGAAGCTCCGCATGCATCTCCGGCGGTGCCCGGACCTCCAGGAACTCACCATTTAAAGTTGAAAGTTCCCGGTTCAGCAGCGCGAGTAATTCCGTGGTGGCCCGCCGGTGCAGCGCATCCGGAAGCAAAGGCCGGAGGACATCCGTTAGAGCTTTGCCGATTGATCCGTGAAGTTCCTGCAACAACCCGGCGAGCGCTGTCCCGGTGACTGCGGCACACCGCGCCGACCACTCGGCGGCAATCACGGCTTCGCGGCTCTCGTAATTTGTCCGCTCTTCCTGCCGTACCGCTGCGACCAGGGCAGCGACTTCCTGGTCGAACTCGCTCTTTTCTTGCTCACGTGAGTTCGTGAGGAGAGTCTCGAGATCGGCTGCCTGAGGTTCGATGCCAAATCCACTTTCATCATCAGGCGAGGATGATCGTGACTCGAAACCCGGGAGTACCGGACGTTCGCTGGATAACCAGCGCGCCAATGGAATCACGATGTCTGTCCCGCCGGTTCGTTTAGCCACTGCTTCAGTACATCGACAGCTCGATCAGGGTCGAGTTCGACGATCTTGGCCAACCGGTCACGTGGATTATGAGAGACACCCCTTGCCAGACTGTCGAGCATCGGATCGCCGGACATGTCACCGATCTGGTTCATGGCGAAATTGCCGAGTGCGGCATTGCCCGCCGTACCGTCAGCCACTGAAAAGACGGCTCCGTCTCCTCCGGACATAGAGGTGGCAAGGCCTCCCTCCACCCGATGTCCATCCAGAATTGCGCGCAACGCGGGGCGTAGACCCAGAAGCAGCAGCAGCGTGGTAATCAAAACCAGGGTTCCGGCATTGATGATGTTGCCGAGATTGCCGCCGATCAAGTCCGCAACTCTTGACCCGTCCGGCTCCGGAGCAATCGTTACCTCATCGACGAAATCCGCGGAGGTGACCTTGATCACATCACCACGCTCTTCCACGACTCCTGCCGCAGATGTCACAAGTTGAGAAAACTCTTGAACCTTGGCGTTGATCGCCTCTTCCGACGGATTATCGCCAAGCATCCTGACGAGCGTCGACCGGTTGACAACCACCGCAACGGAAAGTCTGTCGATGGAATAGCCTTCCGAAGTCGTCGATACGGACTTTGAATTGATCTCGTAGTTTGTGAGTTCTTCCTTGCGGTCCTTCTTTTCGTTCGAATTGTCGCCTCCTGCCTTGGCAGCCTCTTCCACCGGTATGTTTTGTTCGGCAGTCACGCCGGCGGAGCCGGCTGCATTGGAGGCCTCGCCAGACTCCTTGATCGTTCGAACGGAGCGCTCGACACGCGAGTTTGGGTCGTAGGCCATTTCATTGGTCTGCTTGCGATCGGCATTGAGTTTGGCAATCACACTGACGCGATAATTTCCTATTCCGAGTAAAGGAGCCATGGTGCGCGCCACCCGGGCTTCGATATCGCCTGAGAGCGATCGCTCCAGACCGATGAGTTTTTCGGGCGAGGCGGCGGTTGGATCGTCATCCGATGTCAATAACGTCCCATCGGCACTCATAACCGTTACCTGCGAAGGAGCCAATCCGGGGATCGCCGCGGCGACGAGATGACGGACGGCGTTCGCGGCCCGAACCGCCGATTCCTGATCGGCCCTTATGACCACCGAAGCGGTGGCCCGATCGGCGTTGCCGCGAAAGCTTCCCTCGCTCTTGAGTGCGAGGTGAACACGGGCAGCCCTGATGCCGTCAACAAGTTGGATCGTCCGCGCCAGCTCACCCTCCAAGGCGCGAACCTTGGTCACCTGCTGCATGAACGTGGTGAGGCCTAGCGAACCAAGTTTGTCGAAAAGCTCATAACCAGCAGAATCACTGCGCGGCAACCCCTTTTGCGCCAAGAGCATTCTGGCTTTTGCGGCGTGACCGTACTCAACCAGTACCGAATCACCCCCGACATTGATGTCGAAACCAATTCCCGAATCGTTCAGCACGGCACCGATGCGAGTAACGTCCTGCGGATCGAGTCCGGCATAAAGCACTTCTTGTTGCGGGCGGTTGAGCATGTAGCCGCTGACGCCGACCAGGACGAAGACAGTAAGTCCGGTAAGGCCAAGAGCCGTCAAACGCCTTGCGCCGAGCGCGGCAAGACCTATCCAGAGCCGTTTCAACAGATCGAGAAAAATCACCGAAAACTCCTACGGGACGATTGCCTCCGTCATTCCGAAATGACCTTCGGGTCGAAATCTTGCGCGAGCTTTGCAGGCGTGACTGTCTAGGTCTTAATTCCGGAACAAAGACAAGATGTTCTGGCTATTCTGGTTTGCAATGCTGAGAGACTGGACACCAAGCTGCTGCTGCACCTGCAAGGCTTGCAATTTCGTCGATTCCTCGTTCATGTCGGCATCGACGAGCGTTCCAATGCCGCGAGTAATTGCATCCATCAAGGCCTTGACGAAACTCTGCTGCAAGGTAACGCGCTGCTTCACCGCCCCAAGATTGGCGGCCGAAGTTGTCATATTGCCGATTGCCGTATCAACCCAACCGATCATCTGCTCGAGATCCTGAAGGTCGGCATCGGAATTGGAGAGAGCCGAAATGTCGAAAGTAGCAACCGAGTATGCGACACCGCCGTTGGCCGTCGTATCCTCGGTGTCGACAATACCCGACTGATCCGCGGCATCGTAGAGCTTTATGTCTTCGACGCTGATGGAAATCGTCCCGATTGAGATCGTGCCTCCGGTTCTGGCAAAGGAGGCGACAATTGTTTTCACGGAGTTGTAGTCGGGCGCCGTTGAATCGACGGCCAGCCAGTTTTCGCCGCTGAACACGGAAGTCGACCCAATACTAGAAAGCTGCCGTTGAAGTTCGGTGATCTCCGACTGGATCTTGGCGCGATCAACACCGGGCTGCCGGGCCGCCACCAACTTGTTCTTGATTTGCTTGGCCGCCTCGATGGCGCTGTTAAGCCCGGTATAGGCCACGTCAATTGTGGCGGCGCCGAGCCCCAGCGCGTCCTGCACCGTCGACAAAGCGCCATTGTCGGAACGCATGGTTGTGGCGATTGACCAGTAGGCCGCGTTGTCCTCGGCACTCCCCACACGGTAACCGGTCGAAATACGAGCCTGTGTCTGGTCGAGCGATCTCAAAGTCGCCGTTAGACTTTGTAACGCGGTCATCGCTGACCCGTTTGTCAATATGCTGGCCATCGTGGATTGCCCCTGATGCGGATGCCGAAATGCTGACGACATACCGGATCGAGCCGGGGCTACGGACTGGCATCATGCCCGCACGGCCGTTCGGGCCGCTCCGTATAGCCAGCAATAGAGGCAATATGGTTAGCGGAGCGTTAATGAAGCGGTCCGAAGAAGGACATGCGCCAGAATGCCGGCACCACTCCGGAGAATTCCAGACGGTGCCGGATGGCGTCAAGCGATCAGCGGAAGAGCGACAGTATCGATTGACTATTCTGATTTGCGATACTCAGCGCCTGGACGCCAAGCTGCTGCTGAACCTGCAGGGCCTGAAGCTTTGTCGACTCTTCATTCATGTCCGCATCGACCAGAGCGCCAATACCGCGGCTGATGGCATCCATCAATGAACTCACGAACTCCCGCTGCATGTTGGTGCGTTGCTTCACCGCACCCAGGTTCGAAGCCGCCGTCGTCATGCTTGAAATGCCGGTGTCGACCCACGAAATCATCTGCTCGAGGTCGGCAAGGTCATCATCCGTGTCGGTAATCGTCGAGATATCGAGTGTGGTGATCGAATAGGTTACTCCACCATTCGTCGTCGTGTCCTCGCTATCGAGGATGCCGCTCTGATCGTTCGCGTCAATGAGCTCGGTCGTCGTCAAGTCGATCGAAATCGTTCCGATCGACACTGACCCGCCCGAACGCGAGAATGAAGCAACGATCGATTTGGTGGCGTTGTAGGTAGCCAAACCGGAGTCCACCGAAAGCCAGTTCTCGCCGGAGAATACAGACGAGTTGCTGACGCTGAGCAGCTGGTTCTGAAGCTCGCTAACTTCGGATTGAACCTTGTCGCGATCGATGCCGGGCTGCCGGGCGGCAACCAACTTGTTCTTGATCGACTTGGCGACCTCGATTGCCTGGTTCATGCCCGTATAGGCTACGTCGATGGTTGCCGCTCCCAGGCCCAAGGCATCCTTCACCGTCGAAAGTGCGCCGTTATCGGAGCGCATTGTGGTGGCGATCGACCAATAGGCGGCATTGTCCTCGGCGCTCCCCACGCGAAATCCGGTGGAGATGCGGGCTTGGGTCACGTCGAGCGATCTGTTCGTGGCATTGAGGCTCTGCAACGCAGTCATCGCAGAGGAGTTGGTCATAATACTGGCCATAAGGCTGTCCCTTGAAACGCGGATACAAACTTGGGGACATGCCGGAATCGTGTCCGGAAGACGGGCGTGGCTTCATGCCTGAGCAGCATGACTGCTGGCTCTCCGTCACATCAGGACATGGTAAACGGGTAACGTTTCGGATTGCTTAACCGGCAGACAAATGGCAACGGCAAAGATTACTTCGCCGCTGCCCAGTCCGGTGTTTTTGCCTCGGTCAGCGGAACAACGACAGGATCGACTGACTGTTCTGGTTTGCAATGCTGAGCGCCTGGATGCCCAGTTGCTGCTGAACCTGCAAGGCCTGCAGCCTGGTCGACTCCTCGTTCATGTCGGCGTCGACCAAAGCTCCCACACCGCGGTCGATCGCCATCATGAGCGCACCGACGAACTCGGATTGGAGCGTCGTGCGCTGTTTGACGGCGCCGAGATTGGCAGCCGATGTCGTCATGCCGCCGATGGCGCTATCGACGTAAGAGATCATCTGTTCGAGATCGGCCAGATCATCGTCACTGTCGGTCAGTGCGGAGATGTCGAGATCGGTGACCGAATAGTCGATACCGCCGTTGGTGGTTGTGTCGATGCTGTCTAGAATGCCGGACTGGTCGGCGGCGTCATAGAGTTTCACGCCATCGACATTGATGGAAATGGTTCCCACCGATACATTGCCGCCGCTGCGCGAAAAGGACGCGATCATCGTCTTGGTCGCGTTGTAACTCGCAGCACCGGAGTCGACTGAGAGCCAGTTTTCACCCGAGAACACCGACGAACTGGCGATGCTCTGCAGCTGGTTCTGCAATTCGGCAACTTCGGACTGCACCTTCTCGCGGTCGACGCCCGGCTGGCGGGCGGCCACCAACTTGTTTTTGATTTCCTTGGTCACATCGATTGCACTGTTCATGCCGGTGTATGCGACATCGATGGTCGCGGCGCCGAGGCCGAGCGCATCCTTCACGGTGGATAACGCCCCCCGGTCGGAGCGCATGGTGGTGGCGATCGACCAATAGGCGGCGTTGTCTTCCGCACTGTTGACGCGATAGCCGGTCGAGATGCGATTTTGCGTCTGGCCAAGGCTCTTGTTGGTGCTGGTGAGACTCTGGAGAGCCGTCATCGCAGATACGTTCGTCAGGATGCTCGTCATGGGTGATACGTCCCTTACTCATACTTACTGGATTTCAGAGGGACATTCCGGTGCGAAGCCGGGTCTGCGGGATGGCATCATGCCTGAGGACGCTGTCCTCCCCGCTGACCCGAAGACCTAGACGAGAGATGCTACCTTGCGGCTAAGGAATTCGGTTAAGGAAGAATGAAGGAATTGACAAGACTGCCGACCAACAGGTTCCAACCATCGATGAGAACGAAGAACAGAACTTTGAACGGCAGCGAGATAACGGTTGGGGGTAACATCATCATGCCCATGGTCATGGTCAGCATCGCCACGATCAGATCGATGACGAGAAACGGCAAGGCGATCAGGAAACCGATCTCGAATCCGCGCCGAAGCTCGGATATCATGAAGGCCGGAACGAGAATTCGCAGATCGGGATCGGCCGACGGCGCAATCGTGATGTTCCGCTCCTTGGCGATCGCCTCGAACATGGCCAGGTCTTTTTCCCTGACGTTCTTCAGCATGAAGGCCCGGAAGGGAGCCGTGATTTTTTCGAATGCCTCGGCGTCGCCGATTTGATTGGCGCTATAGGGTTGAAGTCCTTCCTTCCAGGCTTTTTCGAAGACCGGAGACATGATGAAGAAAGTCAGAAAGAGGGAGAGAGAGACGAGCACCAGATTGGCTGGAGTGCTCTGCAAGCCCAAGCCGGAACGCAGAAAGGAGAAGGCGATCACCAGTCTGGTAAAGCTTGTGGCCATGATCAAGAGTCCGGGGGCCACCGACAGTACGGTAAGTAGGGCAATGTACTGAATCACCCGGCCGGAGACGCTCGATCCGCCATCGGGAATGAGCTCGCGCAGATCGGGTGCCTGAGCTGCCGCTGGAATGGTCAAGGCGAGCAGGAAGAGAAGCACGGTAGGAAGCTTCATTCGACGACCAGTCCATTAATGAGAATACCCTTGACTTGGCCGTTCGACAGGACGCGCAACATCTCCGTCAGATCCTCTCTTAACCCAAGAATGTTCGTTGGGCCTTCCAGTTGGTCGAGGCGCAAACTCCTCAGGTATGTAAGTATTTGCTCTCCGGAACGCTCGGCAAGAATTTCGGGCGGATCTTCTGCTTCCGTGGTGATAAGAATTGAGCCTTCCAGCCGGATCCATTTTCCCTTCGGCTCCGCCAGTGTGGTGAGTACCGGTGGAAACACCACGGTCCTTAGCGAATGAGGGTCGATAGCTTCGACGACCTCCTCTTCCCCGGCGGAAGAGGTTCCGTCGCTTCCCTCCTCGGCAGTGCTGTGGCCTTTGGCTGGGGCGCCATGGGTTTCCGTCGACTTATCCCCTGCCTTTGCAACGCCCGCGGTGCTGCCTGGGTTGGACTCCTCAGTCTTGGCCGCAATATTTGCCGGTGCTTGGATCAGCGATCCAACAGCAAATCCCGTTCCTGCTCCAACCAGCGTCAGCAGCAGCGCCACGACCAAAAACATCGCGGTGCTCTTATCCTTCGGGGACGTGGACTGTGCCATGAATTCCTGCCAACTTCAGAAAGGCGATATCCGGTCCCAGACTTGCTGACCCCAGCCTGGTTGCTGCACTTCGCTCACCCTGCCTTTGCCGCCATATGAAATACGGGCCTCGGCGATCTTCTCGTAGGAAATCGAGTTGTCGGGAGCGATGTCGGCGGGCCGGATCAGGCCAGCCACCCGCAAGGCCCGCTGCTCGAAATTGACAAGCACTTCCTGGCTCCCCTCAATCAGCAGATAGCCGTTCGGCAGTACCTTTGTTACGATGGCGGCAACCGACATCTGAATGCGCTCCGAGCGGGCGGTTGAGCCCTGTCCTGCCGAGCTGCTGTTGGAATCGACGTTGCCTTTGCCGTTGATGTCCGAACCGACCACACCCATGAGGTCGTAGGTGAAACCAGCGCCGGCGTCGGCCGAGGACTGCCGGCTGCGGTTGGAGGTGCTGTTCAAACTTGCCTCGTCGTTGATCTCGATCTTCACGGTGATCAGATCGCCGGCACGGACGGCCCGGGCATCCCGAAAGTAATCGGCATTGCCTCCCATCCATGTGCCTGAGCTCTCGGACAGCGCGGCGACTTCCGCAATGCTGCTGTGAGCCGCAACCGAACCGACATCCGTGCCCACTGGCGACATCCGCGGGGCTACACCCACATTGTCGAGATCGGGCGCGCATCCAGTCAGCAGGAGGAGAACCGATAGCCCGGTGACGCTGAAAGCTCTCACTTGAACGCCTTCTCCAACTCGCTGGCTGCGGCGATGATCTTGACGAGTTTCGCTGCTTGATCAGGCTGCATCTCGTTCAGAATACTGCTGGCAATGCGCGGCTTCAGCTGATGCAGGACGGAAGATGCCAGCCGTGAATCAAGCTTTGTCATTTGCTCGGCGGCAGCCTCGGCATCCATTGTGGCGTAGATATCGACCAGCGACTTCTCGGCCGCATCCTGAAGGCTTCGGCGCTTTTCGACCCACGATTTCAGCTCATCGCTACGGCGATCCAGCTGCTTGATCTTGGCCTCGACCTGAACTTCGATCTTCCTCAATGCAGCCATCTGCCGCGCTATGCGTGCGTCCTTGGCTTTGTCCGCGATGTTCAGGCAGTAGTTGAGGACCGCCTCCGACTCCTCCACTACGGCGGATTGCTCCGATGACGAAGGTGCCGGCAAAGCTTCGTCTGCACCTGCCACCGGCGACCAGACAGCAATTGCCAGGACCGCTGCCTGCATCACGTAAACTGGGTCTCTCGCCCGCATCAACTTTTCCTACTGAATGATCAGGTCGGCCTGGAGGGCGCCTGCAGTTTTGATGGCCTGCAGAATGGCAATAATGCCCGATGGTTTAAGTCCCATGCGGTTGAGACCGTGGACCAGCCGTTCCAGGCTCGGCCCCTGCAGCAACGCCAACTGCGAATCCTGTTGTTCGGCGATGACCGCAGTTGAAGGCTCGATCGCGGTCTCGCCGTTGGAAGCCGGCTCCGGTTGCACTATCGCCGGCGTCTCCGTTACTCTGATGGTAATGTTGCCGTGAGCGACTGCCACCGGCGAGACCTTGACATCGTTGCCAATGACGATCGTTCCGGTTTTTTCATCGATGACGATGCGGGCCGGCGTGTCGGCTTCGACCATGAGGCTGCCGATCTCCGCCATCAGCCGGGAGGCTTTGGTCTTGTCCGGACGCCGGATCTTCACGGTGCGGAAGTCCAGCTCCTCGGCAATCGATCCGCCATAGTTCTTGACAGCGAAAGCATTGATGACGTCGGCGATTGCTGCTGCGGTGCCGAAGTCGGGGTTGCGGATCTTCAGTGAGATATCCGCCACGCCGTTGAAGTCCGCCGCCATCTCTCGCTCGATCAACGCACCATTGGCAATGCGGCCACCGGTCGGCACGCCTTGCGACAGCGATTCGGCCTGACCGGCCGCCGCAAATCCGGTTATCGAAACGGCTCCCTGGGCAACTGCATAGGCGCGGCCATCGGCGGCCGAGAGCGGCGTCAGCACAAGCGTACCGCCGGAGAGCGATGTGGCATCACCCAGGGATGACACGGTAACGTCGATACGTTCTCCCTTGGCCACGAATGGTGGCAACCTGGCGGTAACGACAACGGCGGCGATGTTGCGGGAGCGGACTGCGCCAACCGGAACGCCGACGCCCAACCGCTGCAGCATGGAGCGGATTGATTGCTCCGTAAACGGAGCATTTCTCATGCTGTCGCCACTGCCATTCAGGCCGATGACCAGGCCATAACCCACTAGTTGGTTGTCGCGGATACCCTGAACGTCGGTAATATCTTTCAGGCGCGATGCGCCCCAGGCTTCGTGCCAACAGAATGCAACGATCAGAAGCGAGCAGGCGAGCTTTTTCATTCCGCACCAACCTGCAAAGTGCCGTCAGGCCGCACCAAGGCGCGAACAAGAACGCCGGAGGCGGAGTTTCTGGCATCGATCACGTCGCCTGCCGCGCCATCCTGCAAGGCAGTCAAAGAGGCAGAGATCGAGAATCCCAGCTCTGAGTAGCTGGCGGAGACCGTCGCACCGCGGTGCACGGCGACCGGGATGCCCAGTGCGGCAAGCGGGATCGGCTTACCAGCTGACAGTCTGCGGCGCGACTGCATGCCGATAATGCTGGCCCGGTTGGTGGCGAACCCAACCACGGATGTGGAAGTGACACGAAAGCGCCGCTCGATCAGCAGAGAACCTGAAATGATGTCATTGGGGTATATGGTGACTGACGGCACCGGCAGATCGCGCACATCGGCTGCAGCTGGCGGTCCAAGTCCGGCAATTGCCAGCAGTGCGAAGGATCGCAGCACTCCAGAAACCTGTTGCCGATTCAGGCATGGCATGTTGGTTACCGAATCCCCTTGCTTACCACGCCGGCCATGTCGTCGGCTGCCTGGATAACTTTCGAATTCATCTCATAAGCACGCTGCGCCGAGATCAATTCGGTGATTTCCTTTACCGGATCGACATTAGATCCCTCGAGATAGCCTTGGGCGACGGTGCCGAATGACGTCTCGCCTGGCAGTCCGGTGGCAGCTGCGCCTGAGGCTTCCGTTGCTTGGAACAGATTTCCACCTGTGGCAGTCAATCCGGCGGAATTCGGGAAATTGGCAAGCGTGATCTGGCCAACCGATGCCATGTTGGCCTCGCCTTGAAGACGGGCAAAGATCTCACCCGTCTGGTTGATGTGAATGTCGGTCGTACCGGCGGGCACGGAGATACCGGGTTCGATGGCATAGCCGTCGGCCGTCACGATCTGGCCCGTTGCGTTGGTATTAAAGGTGCCGGCTCTGGTATAGAGCGTCTCGCCATTGGGGCCTGCAATCTGGAACCAGCCGGGGCCATTGATGGCGATGTCGAGTTTGTTCCCGGTGTTCGCAAGCGGACCCTGGATGTTGAGTAGGCGGATCGCCGACAGCCGGGTCCCAAGTCCAAGTTGGGCGCCTTCCGGCACCAGCCCTTCACCGGACCGGGCCGGTACGCCATGCACGCGTTCAAGTTGATATAGGAGGTCGGTGAACTCGGCCCGTGTGCGTTTGTAGCCAGTGGTATTGATGTTGGCGATGTTGTTGGCAATGACTTCAACATTCAGTTGCTGGGCGGCCATGCCGGTCGCGGCAATCGAGAGTGCGCGCATCTGCTTGTCCTCAAATCTGCATGCGGGTTATTTCGAGATAGGCGCTGACGAATTTGTCGCGCACGGCGAGGCCGGCCTGGAGCGTGCGTTCGGCCGCCATCACGCTTTCGACAACGGACTGCAGAGGCAGACTGCCCTGCACGCCGGCGATTGCCGCGGCTTCACCCTGCCGTACCATTCCAGCAGTGTTGGCGGCAAAATCCATCATTACCGCCGCAAAGTCGTGAGTGGAGGACGTGGGCCCTGTGGTTTGCAAACCGAGGCTCGGCGCCATCCGAAGTTCTGGAAGCGAACTGAAAGTACTCAGCGTCAGGCCATTGATCATCACGAGCCCTTCAGGAGGTCGATGGTCATTGAGATCATGTCGCGGGCCTGCTTTATGACCTGAAGATTAGCCTCATACGAGCGATTGGCCTCGCGCATGTCCGCCATCTCGATCATCATGTTGACGTTGGGCAATTTGACATAGCCCGAAGTATCCGCCGCCGGATGGCCGGGCCGGAACTCGCTGCGAAACGGCTGTTGGTCGCGAAGTACCCGGTTGACACTAACGAGTTCCGCTCCACTCACAGCATCGAGCGCCGTTTCGAAACTCACCAGTTTGCGGCGGTAGGGATCTGCACCCGGCGCCGCACCCGCCGATTCGATGTTTGCAAGGTTTTCAGACACGATCCGCATGCGCATTGACTGGCTCTGCAGTCCGGATGCGGCGGTTCTCATAACGGAGAGCAGCGGGTCCATCGCTTCTAGACCTTTACGCTGCTCAACAGCATGCGATGGAAGGACTTGGCGAGGCTGATATCGAGATTCATCATGCGGTTACTCGAACTGGCGGTCATCAGCTCTTTCTCGATGGAGATATTGTTGCCCGAGTGAGCCTGGTCCCAACCTGCGCCCGGTCTCTTATGGCTTGCGCCATTGGCATCTCCGGTCAGTTGCAGATGACCCGGCGATGTCGTTGAAAGCCGTAGCGGAGCTGCGTCGAGAAAGGTCGAGAACGGCTCGATCTCACGGGCCCGAAAGCCGGACGTATCGGCATTGGCGATATTGGAGGCCGTCAGCATTTGACGGTTGGCCAGCCACGTCATGTGACGAGATGCAATTTCGAACAAGTACACGCGACTACTCCACTACAAGGTTGGAACCACTGTGATACGGCAAGCTTGTCCAGGCCTTGCTGTCACGTCCGGCGCTGCGCATGTGGCAAGCGTTGGCGGCTGTGCAGGTAGTGGATGATTTCAGCTACGGCCCGGTAAAACTCAGGCGGTATCTGCTGGTCGATCTCAACTTTGTCGTAAAGGGCGCGCGCCAACGGTTTGTTCTCGATCACCGGCAAGTCAAATTCAGCCGCTCTTTCCCTGATCTTCAAAGCCATGAAGTCGACACCCTTGGCGATAATCACCGGGGCGCCACCCTCTTCGCGCGCATAACGAAGTGCCACCGCGAAATGTGTCGGGTTGGCGATCACCATGGTGGCGCCGCTAAGCTTTTCCAGCATGCGCCGCGATGACCGCTGACGGCCGATACTGCGGATCTTCGCCTTGATATGCGGGTCGCCTTCGGCTTGCTTCATTTCCTCAGTGACCTCGTGCCGCGTCATCCGCAAGTCGCGCCGCCACTTGAAGCGCGACCAGGCGAGGTCGGCGATGGCCAGAAGCAAGGACAGCACCGCAAGCGCCACGAGAAAGTTCACGGTCATGCCTAAGAGCAATGCAGGAAGCTGTGACGGTTCCGCGTAGAGTGCTTCAGCGATTCTGTTGAATTGGGACTTCATGGCAATTGCTGCCACAACCGAGACCGCCACGAACTTGAGGCATGATTTGGTAAATTCAATCCAGCCCGCGCGGCCGAAGAGGCGTATCCAACCGGAGCTGGGCGAGATGCGACTGAGTTTTGGCATGACCCGGTCGATCGATGCCGACGGGGGGTTCTGCAGGAGCGAGGCGACGACCGTGCCACCGGCAATCATCGCAAAAAGCGGAAGCACTGCCGAAGCGCCAATGAGAAGTACGGTCGACAGAAAACTTGCCGCGGCTTCACGGTCATCGAGGCGTATGTCTCCGGATGAATCGAGCATCCGCGCAAGAGCCGGCGTCAAATACCCTGCCGACCAGTTTCCAAGCAACAGGAAGGCCGAAAGAATGGCCATGATCGAACCAAAGAGCGCGACATCGCGGGCGAACGGAACGTTGCCCTTCTCGGCAGCTTCCGAAAGCCGCTTCTCCGTCGGGTCTTCGGTCTTGCTTTCATGGTCTTCGGCACCACTCACCGATCATCCATTTTGGGCGTCATCGCCGGACGGAAGTTCAAGTTCACCGCGTTGAGCCATTGCGAGGACCGTTGCTGCAATGGCGCTTCGGGCCGTGTCGCCCTCCTTGGTTCTGACACCCTTGTCACCGGTCAACTCCGACTCGACCATGCGGCGGGCTCTGGCGCCGAGTGACGAAAGAACGGTCTCCTTCACCGCCGCATCGGTTCCGCGCAGTGCCGTGACAACCTGGTCGGTCTGAAGTTTGTCGAAAAGAAACAATCGCGCAGCCTGGGGGAGTTTGGCGATGTCCTCGAATGAGAAGATCAGGCGCTGCAACTTTGCAGCCTCCTCAGGCCGCCAGGCCGCTACACCGGCCAGGATGCCGGCGGACTGATCGCGCTCCAGCCGGTTTAACATTCCGGCCAGCCGGTTACGGCCCTCGGTTTCCAACCCGGCGTCGCCTTTCGACAACAGATCGCGGTCAAGCGCGCGGTCGATGGTCAACTCTACGTCCTTGCCCACAGGCTGGATCTTCAACAACCTTCGCGCCACCGTCATGCGGAAGTCGCCGGGCAGGATCGACAGGCAACGTGCCGCCAAGTCGGCATCGAGCTTCGACAAGATGAAGGCAACGGTCTGTGGATGCTCGTCGAGCAGATAGGGAACTAGCGCGTTCTCGAGTCCGGGTGTAAACTTTTTCCACACTGGTTCGCCGGCCGACATGATCTGGCCTCCCAGCATCTTGGAAAGTTCGGCCGGTGAAAATGCCTGTTCGACCAGACTCTTTATGGCATTGAAATCGGTTCCAAGACCGATAGCTTTGGCGAACTGGGCAGCGAAATCGTCAACGAGGGACTCGAGGTCTTGCTTGTCGACGCGGCCCAGCGACGATGCCGAACCCATGATGCTCTTGATGTCTCCCGCATCGAACTTCTGCAGCAGCGGAGTTCCTGCTTTGTCACCCAGCGCTAGCAGAAGGATCGCAACCTTCTCGCGGCCCGAGCGGGACATAGCGGATAATGACTGTTCAATTGTTGACATCGGCCGGCGTTCAGGCCGTTGGGCCGCCACCGCCGCCGGTTACTTCACTTATAGTTATTCCCAACCGGCCGCCGTCTGCATCGAGCACGAAGAGTTCTCCTTTGGCGACTTCCCTGCCGTTCACCAGAACAACAGCTGGCGTTCCAAGCTTCTGATCGAGGGTGATTGTCGATCCTGGACCAAGTTGGGTAACCTGCGACAGGGGAACGCGCGCCGAACCGATTACCACCTGAATAGCGATCGGAATTCTGAGGACTGACGCCGGCACCACATTGCCTTGCGGCAGATTAGCCACCTGAGACCCGCCGGACCCGGAGGCCACATCGCGCATGTCCAGTCCTAGATCCGTTAGTGCCGTCGCCAGTGGCGCCGCCGTCTCGATCGTGGAGAAGTCGTTCTTCATGGGTTGCACTTGATCACATCCATCTTGCGGGAACATTGTCATTCGGCGGATGCGACGATGCGGACAGCGAGCCGTTCACCGGCGCGGGTCAGCGACGCCTTGAAGACCGGATTATTCCCGCTGCAAACGAGTACCGGCGTATGGATACAGGACGCAAGCACCAGGTGACTTCCCGGCGCCAGATTTGCAAGGTCATCGACCAGAACCGTCTCCGTATCGAGTGTAATCATGAAAGCAATGTCGGCCCTGGCAATGCGCCGCTGTAGCCCAACCTGCATCGCGTCCTGTTGCACGGCGGCAGGCTCGCCGCCGGTGTCGGCGAGTTGGACGGCAATCTCGCTAGAATTTGCCGTCAAGTGGAGTTCGCCACTGTAACCATACACATTGGCAAGGTAGCGGAAGACAATCCGCTCATGATTGCCGGAAATCTCATCAAGATCGACGAGGCCTTCGAATTGACCGACCGGTGTCGTCAGCT
Source organism: Hyphomicrobiales bacterium (assembly GCA_031431065.1). Lineage (GTDB taxonomy): Bacteria > Pseudomonadota > Alphaproteobacteria > Rhizobiales > Aestuariivirgaceae > Aestuariivirga. The sequence goes on from JANPCS010000455.1 coordinate 18,138, forward strand.
GATCGGCGAGTACGGCAGCGGTCCGGTTCTCAAGGCATTTCATCGCCAACCTGATAAGCCCTTTCTCAATGCCCGAGTACGGACGGCTGGGAAATACGTACGGCGCTTCGGCGCCGGAACCGCCCAAGGCCGATTCGCAACACGCTGACACGGCATTGCGGTCGAATGCCAGATGAAGCGTCATTGAACCATTGCGCGTCTCAAGCCGGAACCAGCCCCCAACGTCCTCGGCGACAGCCGACGGTTCATTGTCGATGCGATCGAGAGTCACCCGCCATGGTGCTCCATCCAAACTGGAGAGGGCCGCACCAAAGGACTCTGCCAGCTTGCCGCCGAGACGCGACACGGCGGGCATGGAAGCCACCGAGGCGCGCGGTGGAGGCTTGATGTCTTTAATGGAAAGTGGACGGGATCTGGCCGCTGACATTGTCATTCTCCGGCCTCTCAGGCCGCCTTCGTTTCGCTGCCGGCGTTCATCGTCTCTTGCTCGACTTCGGATATGGTTGGGCGCTCATAGGCGGAGATTGTCTTGCGGCCATGCTCAAGAGCCACTTGCGGCATGGCGCCGTTCATGAAGGCCAACAGAGTCTGCTTGACGATGGTGTAGAGGCGCACCTTCTTCTCGCGTACGGATTTCACCTTGGTGGCGAGCGGTCCGAAGAGACCATAGGAAAATATGATGCCGGCGAAGGTACCAACGAGTGCCGCGCCGATCAGATGCCCCAGCACTTCCGGCGGTTGATCGAGAGATGCCATGGCTTTTATGACGCCGAGAACGGCAGCGACGATACCGAGTGCGGGCAGGGCATCGGCGACCGCCGAGAGGGCAAAATAAACCTTCAATTTGTCACGCTGGATGGTCTGGATTTCTTCGTCCATCAGCGCCTCGATCTCGTGCGTCCGGGCATTGCCGATCACGATCAGCCGGCAATAGTCGCAGATGAAATTGGTGAGATCCTTGTCATGCAGAATTTTGGGGAACCTTTTGAAGAGATCGGAGTCGGTGGGGTTATCGACGTGAACTTCCATCTCGGTCCTGGTCTTGGTTCGAAGTTCGCGCATCAACGAGTACAGTATCGCCAGCGTGTCGAGATAATCGCGCGGCTTCGGCGTCGACTCCTTGATCGCTTCCATGATCCCCTTGAAGCTGTCTTTCACCACTTTCATGGGGTTGGCGACAAAGAAGGTGCCGATCGCCGAACCCAGGATGATCACATATTCCCAAGGCTGCCAGAGTACGCCGATGTGGCCGCCCATCGCGGCAAATCCGCCGAGCAGGCAACCGAAGACGACGATCATGCCGATCACGAACGTCATGTCTGAAACACCTCCAGCGGAACAAGCCCGGCATGGATGAGCTAGGGTCCGGTGCTTGCGCGGGACTGGCGCAGGAACCCGCAGTTCAGGTCCGGACAAGCACGTCCGCCGACATTGCGGGACGTCCACTTGGAGGCCACGTCAATGGTTGGCACCGTCGCAGGTTATCAACAGATCATCCGGAATTTCGACAGGTCGCTGAATACCATCACCGAGCGCCCCGATATCAAGAAAGACAGCGCGTACTTCCTTTCCAACATCCGCAAGGTCAAGTCGGTGGAAGAGTTCCTCAAGAATGACCGGCTTTACAGTTTCGCCATGACGGCCTTTGGCCTCAAGGACATGATCTATGGCAAGGCGTTCATGCGCAAAGTGCTCGCCGAGGGACTCGATGGTCCGAAGAGTTTTGCCTTGCAGCTCGCGGACGGGCGCTTCCGCGAGTTTGCGGAGGCTTTCAACTTCACCCGCTATGGCGCCTCAGCGACGGCCTTCGACCGAGCACAGCAGGGCACTGTCGATCGATTTGCCCGGATTCAACTCGAGGCCGACGCCGGCGGCAGAGACGAAGGATTGCGGCTGGCGCTCTACTTCCGGCGCAAGGCGGCGTCGGTCGACAGCATCTTCGGGTTGATGGGCGATTCCGCCCTCTACAAGGTTGTGCAGACGGCCCTTGGTCTGCCTCCTTCCTATTCCGGTACCGATATCGACAAACAGGCAGCCTTCATCGCCACGAAAATCAACATGGAGGACTTCCAAAGCCCTGAACTTCTAGACAAGTTCATTGTCAAGTTTGCAGCGAGATATCAGGCTGCCAATGGCAATGCAGCGCAAACAGCACCACGCATCGGACTCAGCCAGTCGCTGCTGACGATATTTGACAATTCTCTTCTGATGAGTCTGCAATTGCTGAAGGGACCGGGGCGCTGATGGAAACGAGTCTCTATGTCGGACTATCCGGGCAAGTCGCGATGGAGCGGCGTCTGACGACGATAGCCAACAACGTCGCCAACGCCGGCACAGCCGGTTTCCGTGCCGAGGGCGTCCATTTTTCGACCGTCACTTCGCGCACGTCGCCGTTTCTGACCTCATTTGCCAATGTGGGTGACACCCATGTCAATCCGAGCAGCGGCGGTCTTGTCAAGACCGGCAATCCGCTCGATACCGCAATTCAAGGTCAGGGCTTCATGGCTCTGCAGACGCCCCAAGGCATGGTTTACACCCGCGATGGCAGGATGCAATTGTTGCCGACCGGCGACCTCGTGTCTCTCAACGGCCACGCCGTTCTCGATGTGAGTGGCTCGCCCCTGACACTCGATCCGTCTGGCGGCCCTCCCAACATCGGCCGCGATGGCATGCTGTTCCAGGGCGGGCGGCAGATCGGAGCCATTGGACTCTTCGAGATCGATCTCAGCAAGGGCTACGCGCGCTACGAAAACTCCGGATTCGCGGTGAAGGCGCCGGCCGAGGCGGTGGAAGATTTCACGCGCAACGGGTTCATGCAGGGTTTCATCGAGGAGTCGAATGTGAACCCGATTCTCGAGATGACTCACCTGATAGCCGTGCAGCGGGCTTTCGAAGCCATAAGCTCCGGCATGGAGCAGCGCGATTCGACTTTGCGTGATTCAATACAAGCGCTTGGCGCACGATCGTCATAGGCGAGCTCGGTCCTTTGTCACCGCATCCATCATCTCTTGACGACCTGGCACGCCTCATGCGCCGGGCATCGGCAGAATTGCCGTTTGCCCGTCCCTTTGGCCAAGTACATGCACTGTCGTCATCGTTCTTGGTCGTTGATGGCTTGTCGCGTTGGCTCAAACTCGGAGCGCTGGTGGAAATCCAATCTCCGCAAGGGCCGAAGCTGGCGGAAGTCATCCGGCTTGATCGCGACCTCGCCTATTGCAAGCCCTTCGAGGTCGATTCGGGGATCGGGCTCGGCGCCAAGGCCTATCCGCGTCAGCCGCTGTCGCTCAACCCCATGGAAAGTTGGAAGGGCCGCGTGATCGATGCTCTGGCGCGCCCTGTCGATGGCGGCCAGGCACTCGATCATGGCGAGGTTGCGATCGGCCTTTTCAATTCTCCACCAAGCGCGATGTCGCGGCAAGCAGTGGGCAAGGGAGTTCCGACCGGGGTGCGGGTGATCGATATCTTCGCCCCACTCTGTCTGGGCCAGAGAATTGGAGTTTTTGCGGGTTCGGGCGTCGGCAAGTCGACGTTGCTTTCCATGTTGTCGCAGTCGCAGGCGTTTGATTCACTGGTGATTTCGCTGGTGGGCGAACGCGGCCGCGAGGTGCGCGAGTTCGTCGAACAGGCGCTTGGACAGGCGGCAGCCCGAGCAGTTACAGTCGTTGCAACCGGAGACGAAAGCCCGATGATGCGGCGCCTGGCGCCACTGACGGCTACTTCCGTGGCAGAATATTTTCGCGACCGGGGTCAGCATGTCTTGCTGATCATGGACTCGGTGACGCGCTACGCTCACGCTTGCCGCGAGGTGGCGCTGTCGGCCGGCGAACCGCCGGTGGCGCGCGGTTATCCGCCGTCGGTCTTCAGCCAGCTGCCGAAGCTGCTCGAGCGCGCCGGACCCGGAACCTCAGGGCTTGGCACCATCACCGGAATATATTCCGTTCTCGTTGACGGCGATGACCACAACGATCCAGTCGCCGATTCCGTGCGCGGAACGCTTGACGGGCATATCGTACTCAATCGCACCATCGCCGAACAAGGACGGTTTCCGGCGGTCGATGTGCTTGCGTCATTGTCGCGGCTATCGGGGAGCGCATGGTCGGCCGATCAGGCGAGGGCAACCGGCGGCATGCGGCGGCTGATCGCGCGCTTCGAGGAAACGCGCGACCTGAGAGCAATGGGTGGCTACGTGGCCGGGGTTGACGGCGAGCTCGATAGCGCCGTCGAAATGGTGCCGAGATTGTATCGGCTGCTCAACCAGGCACCTGGCGATCCGCCTGCTGGCGATGCCTTCCGCGACATCGCAGCCGGGCTCTCACGCGAGAACGGCGCTGCATGAGCGGGTGATGAACTGATAGCCAAGGTAGCGCTTGGTATCGATCGGGTCATGACCCAGGACACTGCGCAGCTTCTTACGCAGTTTGCTGATGTGGCTTTCGACCACGCTTTCCTCCACGTCCTCGTCGAAGAGTCCGTACACGGCGTTGAAAATTTGATTGCGGCTGACGCGGCGGCTGCGGTTGGCAACAAGGTATTCCAGAATGCGGCGCTCGCGCCGCGGCAATGCCAAGACTTCGCCGCCAACTTCCGGATCGCGGCCGTCGCTGTAGACGCGCAGGGCGCCGAGCGCCGTGGCCTTAGAAGGCGATGGTGTGGCGCGGCGGCGGATTGCCCCGATGCGGGCGATGATTTCCCGCGCGTGAACGGGCTTTCGCACAACATCGTCAACACCCGCGGCAAACAACTTGAGGGTGATTTCGAGGCCGGTTGAATCGTTCAGCGCAATGGCCGGGGCTTCAGAGCGCGTCTTGATGGCGCGCGTCAAGGTCTCGCGGCGCTCGAAGTCGCCCAGAACGAAGGCCTCGACGGCCGCAAGGTCCGGTCCGCTGGTGGAGTGAAACCAGGTGTCGAAGTCCAGCGGCGTGAAGGTCGCAGCAGAAACCCCCTCACGGCCGAAACTGGTGCGATAGGCGTCGGTGACTTCGGTTCTGTCGTCGATCAGGATAATCATGATGGCGGTCTGCTTTCCATATCCCAGTTTGACCGGAGTCATTCCGGCGTTCCACTGTTTTCCTGGAAGTAATATTTTGATATTGTAGTTAATATACCGTTAATTCCATTAAATTGGTCTCTATATACTATGTGTAAGTCACTGTTTCCTGTCGTTTTATTTCACTTTATGCAATTTATACTACTATGAATATGTTGTTAAACATAGTGTAGATCATTTCTCGACGTAGAGTAATTTCTTGCCGGGTTTATCTTACAACAACTATTACGAGAAATATGACCTTATTGCATCTTTTGCGAGAATTGTTTACTTGTGACGCGACACAAGTGATTTGCTCAGCGTCAACCAGGTCACCAAAAGGCACCAACATGACCAAGGATAAGCAACTCGACGACTCCGCCAGCCATCTGCCGGATGAAACCCAAGTCAGCGCTCAGGATGGCTTCCTGTTCATCGGCGAACTGGCCAAACTGACAGCAAGTGATCCCAAGACCATCCGCTTTTACGAGCGGGCCGAACTGCTCTCTCCGCCGCGGCACGGCCGCTTCCGCACCTATCTCGCCAGCGATGTGAGACGCTTGAAAAACGTCCTGCTGTTGCGCAAGCTTGGCGTGCCGATCGCCCAGATCCGTCAGATGTTCGACCTGATCGGCGGCGACGCCGAAATCCTGTCGAGCGACAAGGCGGTGGCCATGCTCCGCCATCATCTTGCGGCGCTTCGCGCCAAACAAGTCGAACTTACCCAGCAAATCGAGCAGACCAGCAGCGCACTCCACAAGCTGGTCGCTTAAGCACGGCGAAAACCGTTCAGACGATACCGGCGGACGTTCCTTCAACCGGCGGGCGTTCACTGGTCTTGGCGGCACGATAGCCGCTGCCGCGATAGACACCGATCGGGTCGATCGCACCACCCTTGCGGCGCCGCGCCTCGCCGAGAATGGGCGATACGTCGGTGATAAAGGCCTGCTTGACGATGCGGTGACCCTGCATCACGTCGTTCTGATCTTGCGCCGCACGCAGCGCCGGGCGGTCGACGAGCGAAGCCTGGACGAAAGCGCGCTGGATTTCCATGGCCGAGGCCATCAGGCTTTCGACCGGATCGGTGACGTTGTGCGACTGATCGATCATATAGGCCGGAGCGAAGCCTTCGGTTTGGCGCAGTTCGGCGTCCACCAGCTCATTGAACACCAGGAAAAGACGGAAGGGATCGACCGAGCCCGAATCGAGATCATCATCGCCATATTTCGAATCGTTGAAGTGGAAACCCGCAAGCTTCTTGGCCCGCACCAGCCGTGCCACGACCTGTTCGATATTGGTATTTGGCGCATGGTGGCCGAGATCGACAAGGCACTTGGCCTTGGGGCCGAGTTCCTGCGCGGCCATCAGGCTCGAACCCCAATCGGAAATCACCGTCGAATAGAAGGCGGGCTCGTAGAGCTTGTGCTCGAGGAAGACCAGCCAGTCCTTCGGCAGCGCCTCGTAAATCACCGTCAGTGAATCGATGTAGCGGTCAAAGGCGGTATTGAGATTTGACTGACCGGGGAAGTTTGAACCATCGGCAATCCACACGGTGAGAG
>JANPCS010000456.1:0-1554 GCA_031431065.1 Hyphomicrobiales bacterium
CACGGCGTACCCGATGCACAACTTGCAGTGGTGGCCGATGCGCCAGGAAAATCCGGGACTGAAGTCGTGTTCATGCCCTCGACCGAAACTTTTGCCAAGACCGAATTCGATTTCACCAAGCTGGAATACCGCCTGCGCGAGCTGGCTTTCCTCAATGCCGGTGTGAGAATTTTTCTTTCGGATCATCGCGACGTAGAGCCACACGACGTGGAACTCCATTTTCAAAAGTGAAGAGAATCTGATGTCAGACGAACAAGCACCCGGCAATGGCGGCACCTACGATGCCAATTCGATCAAGGTTCTGAAGGGCCTCGATGCCGTCAGGAAGCGCCCCGGCATGTATATCGGCGATACCGATGACGGCTCGGGGCTGCATCACATGGTCTATGAAGTCGTCGACAATGCCATCGACGAGGCATTGGGCGGCCATGCCGACCGTGTCACCGTGACGCTCAATGCCGATGGCTCCTGCACCGTCACCGACAATGGCCGTGGCATCCCCACCAACATCATGGACGATGACGATCGCGAGCCGAAGCGTTCCGCAGCCGAGATCGTCATGACCGAACTGCATGCCGGCGGCAAGTTCGATCAGAACTCCTACAAAGTTTCAGGTGGCCTGCACGGCGTCGGCGTCTCCGTCGTCAACGCGCTATCGTCCAAGCTCAAGCTCACGGTTTTCCGCGATGGCAAGGAGCATTTCATGAGCTTCACCCATGGCGACCCCGATGCGCCGCTCGGCGCCGTGGGCGAGGCACCGGGCCGCCGCGGCACCGAAGTGACCTTCCTGCCGTCAACCGGCACCTTCACCAAGACCGAGTTCGATTTTGCCACGCTTGAACACCGCTTGCGCGAGCTGGCTTTCCTCAATTCCGGCGTGCGCATTCTGCTCGCCGACCGGCGCGGCGTCGAACCGCGTGACGTCGAGCTGCTCTATGAGGGTGGCATCGCCGCCTTCGTGCGCTATCTCGACCGCACCAAGCAGGCTGTGCTGACCAACCCGATCATGATCCACGGCGAGAAGGACGGCATCACGGTTGATTGCGCCTTGTGGTGGAACGACAGCTATCACGAGAATGTGCTGTGCTTCACCAACAACATTCCACAGCGCGACGGTGGTACGCATCTGGCGGGCTTTCGCGGCGCGCTGACTCGCGTCGTCAACAACTATGCCAATGACAGCGGCATCGCCAAGAAAGAGAAAGTGGCGCTGACCGGTGACGACGCGCGCGAGGCCTTGACCTGCGTGCTGTCGGTGAAAGTGCCGGACCCCAAGTTCTCATCGCAGACCAAGGACAAGCTGGTCTCGTCGGAAGTGCGCCCGGTGGTCGAAAACCTCATCAACGAACAATTGGGTGCCTGGTTCGAAGAGCACCCGAGCGAGGCGCGGTCGATCGTTTCCAAGGTGGTCGAAGCCGCCGCTGCCCGCGAGGCGGCGCGCAAGGCGCGTGAGCTGACGAGGCGCAAGGGCGCGCTTGATATTTCATCGCTTCCAGGCAAACTGGCGGATTGCCAGGAACGAGATCCGTCGAAATCCGAAATCTTCATCGTCGA
>JANPCS010000457.1:0-17620 GCA_031431065.1 Hyphomicrobiales bacterium
GGCCACCGGAAACGCCACGGCAATCGCTTCCATAACAACTCGCGAGGGCGCGCGCGGCATGGTGCGGCACAGGAGCCAGGCAATCATGCTGCGGCTGCCAATGGAAACCGCCTGCGCCACGCGGGTCATGCGAGCACTCCCGAATGCATGGTGACGACACGGTTTGCATGTTTGGCGATCGCCGGATCATGGGTGACCAGCACGACCGCGGTACCGCGCTCGGATGCTGCCGCGACGAGCAGCCGGACGACCGTCTGGGCGGTGATGCCGTCAAGACTGCCGGTCGGTTCGTCAGCGAGCACGACGGCAGGCTCCAGCACCAGTACGCGCGCGATGGCGACGCGCTGCTGCTCGCCGCCCGAGAGTTCGTCGGTGAGCGAGCCCGAACGGTGGGACAGGCCGACGCGTTCCAAGGCTCTGGCGACGCGGCTCTGACGTTCCGCTGCATTAATTCCCTCCAGTAGCAGGGGAACCTCGATGTTTTCCGCCGCCGTGGCCTGCGGTAGGAGCGCCATGCCTTGGGCGATGAAACCACAGTTGCGCCGCCGGAATTGCGCTCGCGCATCACCGTTGTGTTGGCGCCAATCCGATCCCGCAAGCTTCACGATACCGGAATCAGGCAGATCGAGCCCGGCCAGGATGTAAAGCAGCGTGCTTTTCCCCGAACCGCTCGGCCCCATGATGGCCAACACTTCGCCGCGCGCGATGCTGAGTGAAACGTCCTTGAGAGCCGCGAGCGGCTGTCCGCCACCGCCATAGTTGCGGTTCAATCCGGTGGCTTCCACGGCAAGAGTCGCTTCAGTTTCCATTGACCAGAACTCCATCGCGCATTGTCAGACTTCGGTCGGCGCGTTCGGTAACCTTGCTGTTGTGGGTGACGGTCATGATCGCCATGCTTTCGCTCGCCAGCAAATGTTCGAGCAGGTCGAGAATACCCGAAGCTGTTGCCTCATCCAGTTCGCCGGTGGGTTCATCGGCCAACAGCACCTTCGGACGGGCGGCGAGCGCCACGGCGATGGCAACGCGTTGGGCCTCTCCGCCGGAGAGCTGGCCGGCGCGGTGCCGCCGTCTGTCCGCAAGTCCCACCTGTTCCAGCAGCGCGTCCACGCGGCCCGCGATTTCCGCCGCGGGCCGGCCCTGGATGCGCAACGGCAGTGCGATGTTTTCAGCGGCATCGAGATGCGGATGAAGATTGTCGCGCTGCAGCACTAGCCCCACGCTCCGCCGCCGCCATTCGGCGCGCTGGGCGGGGCCTAAGCGGGTGACGTCCTCGCCACCCACCGTGACCAGCCCCGCGCTGGGTTCGAGCAGCCCCGCGATGATATGGAGAAGTGTGCTCTTGCCGCTTCCCGAAGGTCCCATCACGGTGGTCCACGAGGAAGCCTTCAAGATCAGATCCGCACCGCGAAGCGCCACCGTGTTCACATGACCTTTCTTGTAGATATGATAGAGGCCTCGCGCCTCGAGTGCGGCTGCTGTGACGTCGCTCATGGCCGTATCCAGTCCCTATTGGGTCTTGAGAATTGCCTTGAGGGTGCGGATTTCGTGATGGCCGCCAACCATGCCATCGGTGCCGATCATACCGACGCCGGGGGCATACCATTTGTGCTCGAACTTCGCCTTGTCGAGAAGATCGGAATCCTCGGTCACCACAACGTTGGTGTATTTGCCGGACGGTCCGCCGGCGGTGGCGTCGATCTTGACGACCTTGGCATAGTCCTCGGCGACACCCGGGCGGTATTCCTGGCGATAGCCTTCACCCACTTTGGGCGCCGCCATCATGATGAAGCCGGGCAGCGCGCCATCCACTCCGGCCATCCAGGTGCCGTCGGTATTCGTGACCTTGCCGTTGGCGTATTCGGCCGTGTCCTCGCCGAAGTACCAAACATTGCCGTCCTTGTCCTGCGCATACCAGTCCACCGTCTTCTCGACGATTTCGGTGTCGGTTGAAGCCACATCGCGCACCACCACGGTGGTGACACCCATGATGACCTTTGTTTCCGAAGTTACCGTCATGTCGTCGCGGCGCGCCACACCGTCACGCGTGCCTTCGAACTTGAAGACGGTGCCGGGCTTCATGGGAAAATAGGGATTGGTGATCTCGCTGACGAAATTGGCGGGGTCGATTACTGGGTTGTAAGGTGGAAGCTCCTCCGCAAGCGCCTGGCCTGCTTGTACGCAGGCGATAGCGGCGATGGCAGCGGCGGTATTTAGGCAATAATTTCTCATGTCGATTCCCTCGAGTTGTGTGTTGATTTCAGAACGCGCTTTCTCTTGTGGAGGGCGCAGAGGACGGGTCTCGTTGTCCTAGAAATAAATACGCAAGCAGCGTGGAGTTTCTTTCATCGCGCCGGACTCAATCGAACTCCTCGATGGTTTCGGCGCGGAATTCCGAAGGTCCGGTTTTGACACCGCGGATCGCGATGTCGCCTTCGTCCGCGATGGCGTTGTCCAAGGTGATGACGGCACCCGATATGTCGACAAGCCACTCCTTGTCGTGGAAGTCTTTCAGACGGAGGCTTTTCGTGCCATCGACAGTTTCCACCGTACCGCCGAGAAAACCTTCGTCCGGGCGGCTCCATTTGTCGAAGGGTACCTCGGTCTGTTCGCGATAGGAAGCGATATTCGCGGCAAGCAGGTCGTTGACCAGGCGCCCCGCCTCGAAAAAATAAAACAAGACACCAAGCCCGATGCTCGCCGTCACGCACAACGCAACGATGGTGGCCGGCCGGAACCGGTAGCCGCGCCGCGTATGGCGCAGGCCATAATAGGCGCTGGCCATGAACAGCGGCATCGACACCAGCCAAAAGGCGGGAATGCTCAGAATAAGATCATCGAGCGGCAGATTATCGAACGTCCGCCAGCCGGTGGCATAGTAGTCGGAAATGGCGAAGAGCAGGACGGCGACGCTGAGCGCGCCCAGAACGATTGAAAGTACGGTAAGACTCCAGAACACTGAACGCTTGGCGAAAAACACAAAATAGGGACGCGGAACCAGGCGCTGCCGTTCAATCGCATCCAGGACTTTGTTTTCCAGTTCGGTCATTTGTCTGCCCAGTCCATGTTCATGCCGCGCCCCACGAAAGCCGCAGGGGAGTCCTTAATTGCTTCAAGCCACGGTGGATGAAGGTCGCGACAGTTCCCGGCGGCAACTCGAGAATGTCGGCAATTTCGTCGTAGGACTTTTCCTCGAGATAGCGCAGGACAAGAACGTCCCGATAGCGCTGGTCGAGTTGCGAGAGCGCCTTGCGCACGTCGCCTTCGGTACGGGATTTTTGGATGTTGTCGTGGGGATTGTCGCCATCGGCGATGCGTTCGAGAATGAGAAGCGCGTCCTCGCCGTTGAAGGTCTGGAGTCCGGCGCGCTGCTTTCGCAAAAAACTCACCGCCTCGTTGTGGGCGATCCGGTAGATCCACGGCGAGAACGGCCGCGACCGGTCATAATCGTTGAGATTGACGTAGGCCTTGATGAAAATATCCTGCAGCACATCTTCCGTCGATTGCCCATGGCGCCCCAGAAGGCGCCGCACATAGCGCCCGAGCATGGACTCATAGCGCCGCACCAGCGCCGCGTAGGCATGCCGGTCGCGCAAAGCCGCCGCGACAAGCAGGCCGTCATCGGAAGGAGATTGATCCGCTTCGGTCAACTCAGCCAGCCGCCAGGGAATTGAAATTTTATGTTCAAATGTACTACGCGGCCCATACCGCTTTTCTTTCACAATTCGACCGTGCGCCCATCGGGCATACTCAAAACCCTCCGCACCTGCTCACGGCGCGGAGGGGCCGTCGAGGGGTATCACGGCGCGGGCTTCACCCCGGCGACGATTTCGCGCAGTTTACCGGCGGCTGCGCTTGCCGCATCGAATTCCCCGTCGGCCGAGGCGGTCATCAACTCACCGAGTTGAATGTTGAGGCTTTGCGCCGTATCGGCATCGAGTTTCGCCAGGATGCGATCGCGAATGAGCGTCAGGGTGAACATGTCGCCGGTGACGGATCCGGTATCCTTGGCTGCGGCATCGACCATCACCTGAGCCGCCCAGAGATCGAAGCGGGCAAGGTTAATCTCGATGACCGGCCGGTGGCGAAGCTGGAGATCGAAAGACCAGCGCGCGGTTTCGATGGCCGCCTGCCGGGTCTTCGCCACGCTGCGCTTTCCGATGGCGCCGGTCAGCGACTTCAGGGCCTCGCTCAACAGCGGCCTGATCGGCTTGGGCAGGTCGCCGGACGAAAATGTCTCCCAGGCTGAAGCCATGACCCTGGCAGACTCCGCAGCGGACTTCCAGTCCTTGCCGCCGGCGGTCTCGAAGACGCTCAACGCACCATCGGTCAGCGCCGTCAGCTCGGCGGGAACCGGCCCTGAGAGCGCATCCGCCGGAATTCCCAGCGTCATGGCTTCGACATCGCCGCTGTCCTTGTCCACGGTCCTGATCTCGCCGTAGCCGGGCCCGAAGTTTTTCTCGCTGAGCGACTTGCCGTCCATGTGCAGTTCGCTGCCGGAGACCACGCCGGTGATCGGACCCAGCGGGCCATCGATTGTGTTATCGACGGAGGTCAAGGTCACCTCCTCGAAAGCGATACCCGGCATGTTCTCGGCCCGGAACACTTGGCCGGCCTTGGGTGTACCAGGCATGATCATGTTGGGCGGACCATCCTTGCCGGCGAGCCAGGTGCCTTCCCTGCTGAAGATGAGGCCGTCTCTGAAGTCGGAAACATCCTCGCCGAAATACCACACCGAGCCATCATCGGCCTGGGCGTAGAGGTCGAAGGCAACCTCCTGGATGCGCCCATCGAGAAAAGCCGTGTACTGCGACACCAGTGTTTCGACACGGATGCCATTCCATTCGACGATACGGGTGTAGGGCAACAACGTCACCTCGGTGCGGAACGCTTTGCCATCGACCACGCCGGTGTGCAGGATCGCCTCCTGTTTTGAGACCGGAAACCACGGATTGGTGATCTCGGTCGGGCGGCTGAATGCCGGCAGCTTGAGATCGACCCGCTTGGCCGGGTCGGCGACGGCGATGTCGACCTTGGGCTGCGGGATCAGTGTGCCACCGTCTTCCGCCATAGCGGCTCCACCGCCGCCGAGGACGATGATTAGCGTCAAAGCTGCGGCGCTGGTCTGTAATGTTCTGCGATTGGTCATCGAATCTCTCCTTGGTTGAACCGTCACCAATTTGCTCCGGCGATGATGGGATGAGGATGAGCGCCACGTGTGATGGCGATGACAGGACAAGCGCGACGTCAGCCCCGCGGCAGGATTACCGTGAAAGTGCTGCCCTGTCCGGGAGCCGGCGCAACGGTTATGGCGCCGCCGTGCCGCACGGCACTGGCGCGGCTGATGGCGAGGCCGAGGCCGTAGCCCTTGGTTTCGCCGCGCGAAGCATCGGCGCGGGCGAAGCGGGTGAATATCCTTTCGCGGAATTCCGGCGCGATGCCGATGCCGGTGTCGGTAATATCGACCACGGCCGTTTTCTCACGCAACGTGATGGACGCGTCGATGCGGCCGCCAGGTGGCGTGTATTTGATAGCATTGTCGACGAGATTGCGGAAGAGCCGCGACAGCATCGGTGGATCGCCCCTGACTGTGACGCTTTCGTCGGGCGGATTAAAAACGAGGCCGAGGCCCTTCTCGAAAATAGGCTTGCGGTGCGCGGCAAGCACGGTGCTCACAAGATCGGTCAGATCAATGTTTTCGAAGACCAGTCTATCCTGACCGTCGTCGTGACGGGCGAGAAACAGCAGGCTCTCAGCAAGCGCCGACAACCGTTCGATTTCCTGCTGGCTGCTGGCCAGCACTGCGCGGTACTCCTCAGGTGAGCGCACATTCCTAAGCGCAATCTCCAACTCGCCTTGTACGATGGTGAGCGGTGTCCGCAATTCATGGGCCGCATCGGAAACGAATTGCCGCTGCATCTCATGGGCCTTGCGGACAGGTTCAAGCGCTCTACCGGTCAACACCCAGGATATGGCGGGGATGATGAACAAAAACAGACTGTTGAGTACCACCAGAATGAAATAAAGCCGGTCCAGCGCCGTTTCATTGATGTCGACGACGATCTCGCCGAGATTGGCCCCTTCCAGGGACGGCCGCTGCATCATCTTCTCGCCGATTTCGATTTCGAAACTTTGCTCGGTATACTCATAGAGCCCGAAGCTGAAGGCCCAAAAGCAGGCAAGGAATACGGCCGAATACAGCAGCGTCAGCCTGATGCGGGCTTCGTCAAACATCGCTGTTATGCCTCAGGACGTAGCCGGAGCCGCGCAGTGTGTGGATGAGTTCGGGATCGCCCGGATGGATGCGGATTTTCTTGCGCAAATATTTCACATAGGTCTCGACGACGTTCGACAGGCCATCATAGTTGCAGTCCCAGACATGCTCCAGAAGCCGCGTCCGCGTGAGGACGGTGTTCGGATAGCGCATGAAATATTCGAGCAATGCGAATTCGCGCGCCGTCAGCACGATTTTCGCTGTCCCGCGCGAGACCTCCTTGGTTGCCGGATCGAGTGCCAGACCGCCGAAGGCCAGAATCGCCGGATCGGCCATCTTGCCTCTGCGCAGGAGGGCGCGGACACGGGCCAGAAGTTCGGCGAAGGAGAATGGCTTCGTCATGTAATCGTCGGCGCCGGCATCGAGGCCGGAGACCTTGTCGGCGACGGCATCGCGCGCTGTCAGCATCAGGATTGGCAGGCTCTTGTCCGTCTCGCGAATTTTGCGGCACACATCGACGCCGCCGATTTTCGGGATCAGCAGATCGAGGACGATCAGATCATAGGCGTTGACCGCGCATTTGTAGAGGGCTGCTTCGCCGTCCGGCGCGATGTCGGCCTGATAGCGTTCTTCGAGAAACCCGCGGCGGAGCACCTCGGCGATTTTCGGTTCGTCTTCGACGATCAATATCTGCATGCCGGTGCAGGTTATCGCAACAGAGATGGGAAGAACATGACAGGGAGGCAAATAACGGACAAATTCGGCTATTTGCCGAATTCGTGACTGCCTCCGAAGGTGAACGACAGCAGCAGGCTCAGCACATGGGCGGTTTGCGCGTCCGCGTCGCGGCGGCAATCGTATGCCGCCCCGGCCGACCACGATGCCCCGTCGAACGGCACATCGTCCTCCGAGCGATAGACGGCGGAGATTTCCAGCAGCCGGTTAATCGTGTCGGCATCATTCTTGACGTAGGTCTTCTGTTGCGAAAAAGCCGCCGTGTAGGTCATCGCGTCTATTTCCAGTGCTGCTGATCCGGTCATGATCAGCGCGTCGTCGGGATTGCTTTCAAAACCGCGGACCAAGGCTGTTTCGCCGAGCAGCCTGACCGTCATGTCGCCGACATCGAACTTGGCGGTCGCCGCCGCTACCCCGGTAAATTCATCGACGGGCTTGATGTCCTCTTCAATCTGATCGGGCGAGGCGTGCCCGGCCCTCTGGAAGCGGAAGCCGGCCCGGTAGCCGAAATCGCCCTCGTCATAGCAATCGGCGGGTTCCGCGCCCTTGCAGCCACTAAGCGTGATCGCAGCCGAGCCAATCCCCGCCACATTTCCTGGGCCGCCATCGGACAGGTTCGTCGCACCGCGTTTGTTGAAGATCGAATTGCTCAGAAACGTACGGTCGACCGTAAACACCGTGGCGGCAATGGAGTGCTTGAAATCCAGAGCCTCGAAACCGAGAACCGCCTCCACTCCCCATCGCTCGTCGGCGTCGATGCTAGTGGCGATGTCCATCGCGTTGATGCCGGGATCGGCCTCGCTCGCCAGGCTGAAGACCGTATTGATCTTGCCGGCGCGCAATACAACCGGGTCGGCATCGAGCACCGCGTAGAGTTCTTCCGCATAGGCTCCCGTTCCGTGGAATACTGTGTTGCTGCCCGGAGCCGGGTCGATAACTTGTTCCGTGGTGATCGATGCCACAAATCTGAAGGCATCGGTTGGCGCCAGGAAAAGGTCCGTGGAAATCGACGGATACAGATTGTTGGATGTGAGGGACGACGGGTTGCCCGAGAATATCCAATCGTTCTGCAGGTCCGCCGAAATCTCGTAGCCCGCGCAAGGGGCCTCGCAGTCATCTGCAAATGCCGGCCCCCAGGCGGCCAGCAGGCTCAAGACACTTAGCACAATGACGATGATCCGCATGATCAGTTTCCCCCTTTTGTTCCAGCTAGCCGGTCGCAGGCGGCGGCAGGCGCCCGCAAGTTCAAATACGTGCGCGCCGCAGATTTCCTTTCAAAACGCCATGACATAATTTCCGCCACTTGCGCCAACCGCTTCAATTCTCAAAAATTCCTGATGGAGAAGGAAAGTGATTCCGTGGGCTTTCGAAGTTGTATAAGCACACTTGCTGCCACCGCCCCTAGACCGGTCAATGCCAAAAGACCGAAGTATCCCCACGGAACCGTCAACGCCTCCGGCGGCGGATCGAACACATGGGTCATGAGCTTCACCAGGACCCAGGCGAGCAATGAGCCGATAGCGAGCCCGCTGATCATGCCGATGACATAGACCATCAATGCCTCGCTCCACAGGAAAGCGCCAAGCTGGCGGCGGTTGGCACCCAGCGCCATGAGGATGGCAAAGGAGCGGTGGCGCTCCGATAGCCCGAGCGCGAAGACCAGACCCACCGCTCCCGCGACGATCGGGACTGCGAACGCCAATTCCAATCGCGTAAGACTGTGGAGATCGACGGCAACCAGCGATGAGCCGATGCGGTGCTGGGCATCGCTGACATCTGTCACCTTGAGCGTGCTGGCAACGGGCAGAGCCGCACGGATTTTGGCGGCGAGTTCCGCAGGCGGAATCTTCGATTTGACCAGCAGCGTTTCGGCCGTGGCAATTCCGGTTTGCCGCGCCACATAGGCAGCATTGGCGACGAGGAAGGAGTCGGTCGGTGCGGTCGGAAATTCCCTCACCACGCCTATAAATGTAAACGGCACCGTGTGATAGGCATTGTCCCTGGCGTTGCGGAGCCGCAGGTTGATCCTGTCGCCCATGTTGAGCTGGAAGTCGGTGACGGTTTCGTCTGATACCAACACGCCGTCGGGCGTCGCCTTCAACATGTTGAGGGTAGCCGCCGCGTCGCCGTTCTCGAAATACGCATTCGACATGGGCGTGGCCATACCGATGGTCGAGGGATCGACCCCATAGAGATCCTGCAGATCGGTGCCGACATAGGCGAAGCGGTGCTGCATCGGTTCGGCATGGGCGACACCGTTAATTGCGGCAAATGTTTCAGCTTCGCCCGATGCGGGTGCATCGATGGTGCCGGCAACCGCGACGTCAGCGCCGTTGGTAAGCGAGGCATCGACGCCAGCCTGCTTTTCGTAAGTGGTATTGAAAATGGCCGTGGAACCCGCAAAGGAAAAAGCCAGCGCCACGAGAACCACGCCCTTGGTGATGCGCGATCTTTCGCGGCTCATTGCGGATGAGACGATCCCCGAGAATGTCCCGGCAATGGGGCGCAGCAGCTCCCGCATCACCTGTCTGCCGTGCTGCATGAATGCCGGCCAGATGCGCATGAGCATCAAGGCCGCGCCCAGCCACAAAAGGCCGGGAGTAATATAGGCTTTATAGTCGACGGTGGCCGTCGCAACGCCCTCGGGTGCGGTGACGACCCGGTAACCGGTTTCGGACGACTGCCAGAACGCCAAGGCGGCAAGTGTCAAAAAGATTACGTCAAGCCACAGCCGTTTCCAGGCCGGCGCCGTGGCCGCAACGGTATTGGTCTGCAGGGCATTTTCGGCTGCGGTGCGGCGCAAGGCGAGGACGGCCGGAACGCCGAAGACGATGAGGGCGGAGCCCAGTCCCGCGATGCCAGCCAGCACATACCATATGGCGAGGTCCAGTCCCGAAGGGATGCCGAGAACGGCGGCGGCCAGAATCTTTGCCGATACGATACCGACTGCAGCACCCGCCAGTCCGACCAGACCTGCCTCCATGCCGGAAAATGACAGGATCTGGGTGGAGGTTGCACCGCGGAGTTGCAGCAGCGCAATCTCCTGGCGGCGGCGGCCGGCACCGGAGAGCACCAGCAGCATCGTCAGCAAGATCGCGACAATGGCGCCGGGAATGCCGAGAAAAAGAAACAGCACCTTGGCGAAAAGGGCATCGAGCCGCACACCATCCAGACGCGCCGCAAGATTGTTGGCGATGATGCCTTCACCCGCCAGTTTGGCCAGCATGTTGTTGGAAAGACCGGAAGCCTCGACGTAGGCCTGCACCGGGTCGCCCGGCAGTGCCTGGTGATCGAAATTCACATGAATCTGCCGGTAGGCCGTCTGCGGCATGGTTTCAAGCTGTTGGCCAAAGAGCGTGATCCACTGCTGGCGCGGCAGAAGCACAACATTGTCCGGCGGAGCCGTTGGTGCTGATTGGGTCGTTGTGCCGACGATCTGGAAAAATTGGTCAGCACTAGGCATTTCCACGATCCCGGCGATCTTCACATCGGCCGGTGGTTGCCCGAGACGCTCGATCGTGACCGTATCGCCAGGTCCGGCATGCAGATTGGCCGCGGTCTGCTGGGCCAGGAGCGGTCCATCGAAGCTGCCGGCAAGCAAACGCGTCTGTCGCGGAAACAACGAAAAATATTCAGCACTGTCGATGCCCACAGCCTTGCCGGCGCCCGTGGTCTGCATGGTGCCATCCGTGGCCGCGGACAATGTCTTGATATCGGCCGTGTCGACTATCGCGAATTTGGGATTCTTTACCGTCGTGGGCAAGGCCTCCAGTGTTGTCGACTCGTCCGCCGTTCCCGTCAGCTGGATTTGCCAGTCGGGTGCTACCGCCGAAATCGCCCGCGCTGTCATGGTGGAGGCGCTGTTGGCGACGAACAGTCCGAGGACAGCCATCAACATCACGGCGAGCGCCACGCCCAATGCCGCTGCCGCCAAAGCCTTTCCCCGAAACCGGATGAGGCCGAGAATCCAGGTCGCAATCATGATGCCGCCCGCAAGGCCTGGCCGATTTCGAGACGGCCGTGATTGATGTGCCAGATTGTGCGGAAATGCCGGGCAAGCGCGTGATCATGGGTGGCGATGACAAAGGCCGCCCCCGACCTCTCGGCCCAGCCAAACAGCATGTCAATCAATTGCTGCGCCGTTTTCTGATCGAGCTGCCCGGTTGGTTCATCGGCCAGCAGCAGGCGGGGCGAGGTGACGATGGCCCTGGCGACGCCAGCCCGCTGCACCTGACCGCCGGAGAGTTCTTCCGGCAGACGGTTCGCGGTATGGGCCAGTCCGACACTATCGAGAGCTGCGGCCACGCGGTCGCCGGCTGCCGTCATATCTCCCGCAATGAGAAGCGGAACCTCGACATTTTCCGCAATCGTCAGGGAGGGGAGGAGACTTGGGGTTTGAAACGCTACGCCGATGTGCCGCGGCCGCAGCCGGGAGCTCGATTCAAATCCCGGCCAGGCTATCGAACCCTCGCTTGGCGCGTCGAGTTTCGCCATCAAGGCCATCAGTGTAGATTTTCCGCTTCCCGAGGCGCCCATGATGGCGATGCGGTCGCCGCGTTCGATCGAACAGGTTACATTGGAAAGCGCCTCAATGGCTCCACCACGCGTTTTGAAGCGGCGGCTTACTGACTTCAGCCGGACAAGTTCATCGGCCATTGGAGAGCTTTCCGTCGCGCATGGTGCAGACGCGGCTGGCGGCACGGGCAATTGATTCATTATGTGTGGCGGCGACGACTGTGCCACCCTCCTTGCAGAATTCGGCAAGGAAAGAGAGAATGGCGGTTTCCGATTGGGCGTCGACTTCGCCCGTCGGCTCGTCGAGCAAGAGAATCCGGGGGCCGCCAGCAAGCGCCGCGGCGAGGCTGGCTCTGGCTTTTTCTCCTCCGGACAATTGGCCCGGCAGCGAACCAGAGCGCTCACCGATGCCGAACTTGATCAAAATTCCTGTTGCCTTTTTCGCGTCTTGCTGACGGGCAATGCCTTGCGCGAAGGCCATGTTTTCCGCCACAGTCAGATGTGAAAATAAATTATTTTTCTGCTGCATCAGCCCGAGGTATCTGGCGCGGAGACTGGCCTTCACGGCTTCGGGCTTTCTGCTCATGGGTTCGTTCATGATTGAAACCTTTCCGCCGTCCGGCTCATCGAGCCCGGAAAGGCACATCAGCAAGGTGGACTTTCCGCTGCCGGACGGACCGACGAGAGCCACCATTTCACCGTGGGCAAGACTGAAATCCACGCCGCGCAGCGCCTTCACCTCTTCCTCGCCGCTGTGAAAAAAGCGGTAGAGTTCCTGCGCTTCAAGCGCCAGCATCTCACTTCCACCGGAAGCTGGAGGAAATGAACTTCCACTGGTCGACGTCGTCAGCGCCCTTGGGAGCCGAAAGCGTCAGCTCGACGAGCTTGCCTTTGTTGGTATAGTAGAATTTCTCGTTTTCCTCGCGGACTTGTTTGTTGGTGATGGCATTGGGTTCCGAGTTCGTATCATAGGCCAGCTTGATCACCGTTCCGGCTTTCAATTTGACGGTGGTGACCTTGACATTGGCCACCGCGTGGCCGCTCTTCTCCAGCTCCGGCACGAGGGTGGATTTCGCATAGGCTGCATCGATTTTCGCGACGGCGTCATGAGTCACGAGCGAAATGTGGTTGTATTTGTCGCTGAAGACTGCCGATTGCGCACCGTCCTTGCGGGCCCAGCCTTCGGGCACTTTGATCGTGTAGCCGGACGGCGAAGAGAATGTGATAAATGCCTGGTTGTCCGGAATATCGCCGGGGGGAGAGACTTCGGAAGCCACGGGCGCTTCGGTACCCGCAGCATAGGCCGCGCCGTAATCTGGCGCAACGGCCAGCAGAATGAACAGCGAGAAAGCGATTTTTGTCGTCATTTTCGTCTCCAATTCAAAACCCACAGAGGCTATGGATTGCAGAATGACGGTCCGCACATTGCAAGCAGATCGATGGAACTATACGGTTTTGTAAGGTTGTCAGTGCATGAACAAGATGAATTGCCCCGATTTCATGTAAAGCATGGCGGCCTTTGCTTCGCCAGTGTGATTGTGAATTTCCAGATACCATCGTTTATGGACCAACTCTTATCTGAAGAAGAACGAGCTGGAATTCATTATTATCTCGGACGGGCGGCGCAGGCTTTGCGCAGTCCATGGGCCTCGGCGGCATAACACCCGCCCAGAAACTGAAACGGCAAATGGGAATGCAAATCGCCGCGTAAGTTCCACGCCAAACCCCTCTCAATTATTGCTTAATTCTGGGGGAATACCGAGTGCCCAACTCAAGTGAAACCTCCAGCCGGTTAGGATTGACTATCTGCGAAGATGCCGGACGTCACTTAAGGTCACAGTCTCCGACGATCCCGATGCGGTTCGGAATGATCGGCGGGGCGCATTGAGACTGTGCCTGCGGTTCAAATTGATCGCAGCGGCGATCACTCGGCGAGGTTTATCTCAGCTGCTGAAACAATCAAGGCTGTGCAGAGTTGCGACCAGGGGCGTTCAAGATGCGGGCGAAGACATCGACGCCCATCTGCCGGAGCACATCGAGGATGTCGAGCGGCACCCAGTTTTCGCGGATAAGGCCCTCGTGGTGCAGATAGAAATCCATCACTCGCATGGTGATGACTTTGTTTGTTGCGGACTGTCCAAGAAAGTTGCCTCCTGCGTGAAAGGCCATGACACTCGGCCATCCGCCGGTGACGGAATAGGCGCCGTCGCCGATGCGGATGTAGTGGCCGCCGCCGAGCCGCTTTTTTTCTTCAGCTTTCCGGTCCCATTGACCACCGCCGGTGCGATTGGGAAAGGCGAGACGGAAAGGCAATTGATGATGATCGACAAATCCTTCGAGACCGCGAGACATGCCGATACCTGATGGTCCGTACCACATCATACGGGGGTGCCAGTGCTGCTTTTGCGGCATTGTTAAAAGGCCGTCGCGGCCCTTGCCTTCCTGGTCATTGTAGTCGCCCAGGGTCTTGTGCATGGCCAGGGTCTGCGCCAAGCTGGCGGCAGATTGCGCTGCATCAGTTTTGTGGAACACCAGGCCGTCACCCGTAAACGGGCCGGGCCACAGGCCTTCGGTGCCCGTGCTTGCGGCAATCGGCCAGAATCCCGCCTGCCGGATCAGGTCCAAAATATCCCACAGGCAGTTGGCCTGTACAATTTTCCCGTCCTTGATTTCATAAACCTCGCCGTAACGCAGGAAAGCAGGTTTGCCAGTTGCGGGAATGCCGAGCCAGTCTTGCCCGAAGGTGCCGCAGTAATGGCCAATGGCCGCCACATAAGTCCGGCCCTCGAAAGTGCCACCAACGAAGATATTGTCACGCCGCTCGAGATCGGGGAATGCGTGCTTCAGTGGCAGCCACACAGCGTGCAGAACATCTGTTGCGCCAAGCAAAGCATCAAGTGGGCATGACAAACGCCATTCGCAACTTGATGCCATCATGTGGGCCAATACATCGGCCGTCTCCGGTGCCGGCACCCCTGCAAGAGTCATCAGGCCGTCATGGGTCCGGCGTTTTACATCGGCCAGTGTACCCATCTCTCTCGTGTTCCCGATCCTTCCCATTTGCCTTCATTAAACCATCAGTTCGCGGCAGTTCAAGTGGCTCTTGCATACGTATGCAAAATTAGTTTAGATTTGGGCCGGGTGGTGATGAGACCATTGATCACCTGAAGCGACATCAAGAATAAATCTGTAGGGAGGAACTGCGAATGATTATTCTGAGACGAGCGTTCTTGGCGGGCGCAGCTTTGGCCGCAATGACGGTTGCGGCGGCTGCGGCTGGCTGCGGCATCGAAACAGGTTCGGTGCGCATTCTGTCGAATGATTTTCCGGCGCTGCATGCCGTCGTTGCCGCAGCTGAAAAATGCGCCACCGACGCAGTCATGGTGACAAAAAACCAGACCAAGGACCATGAGTCGTTGCAGGTTGCCGCACTCACGGCGAACCCTGCTGAATATACCTCTGCCATTGTGGCCAACTCTTCGATTTTGCCGCTGATCAATGACGGCCTGATCCGGCCGCTCGATGACCTTGTCGCCAAATATGGCAGCGGCTTGCAAAAGAACCAATTGATCACGGTTGACGGGAAAGTGATGGCGGTGGCTTTCATGGCCAATGCCCAGCATCTTTTCTATCGCGAGGATATCTTGAAAAAGGCAGGCCTCGAGGTGCCCAAGACCTATGAAGACATATTGGCAGCGGCCAAGGTCATCAAGGAAAAGGGCCTGATGGCCAATCCTGTTGGCGGCACCTACAAGGCGGGGTGGAACCTCGCCGAGGAGTTCGTCAACATGTATCTGGGCATGGGTGGAGCGTTTTTCGAGTCCGGCTCGGCAAAGGCCACGATCAACAACGAAAAGGGCGCCGCCACGCTGGCGATGTTGAAATCGCTGAGCGAAAATATGAACCCGGATTTCCTGACTTATGATTCCAATGCCCTGCAGGCAGATTTTGAGGCCGGCAAAGTGGCAATGGCGAATTTCTGGGGCTCGCGCGCCGGGGCGGTCATTGATGCTGAAGGTTCCACTCCTGAGGTGGCTGGCGCAATCAAGTTTGCAGCCGCTCCAACGGTTGGCGGCGGTGCAACGCCCGCCACGACGCTGTGGTGGGATGGCTTCACAATTGCCAAGAACATCAGCGACGAAGACGCCGAAGCCACGTTCCGCGCAATGGTGTATGGCGCTTCAACAGAGACAGCCAACGCCAATGCCGACAAGGCAGTGTGGTTGATCGGCGGCTACACCCCAGGTGCCGCTGCGGCTGGCGTCTCCGCAACGGCGGCTGGCGGTGCCAAGCCTTATCCCATGACCCCTTACATGGACATGTTGCACACGGCTTTGGGTGCCGAGATTGTGGAATTCATGCAGGGCAAGGAAGATGCCGCGAAAGCCCTGGCAGATACCGAAGCAGCTTACACTACGGCAGCCAAGGAAAAAGGCTTCCTGAAATAATGCAATGGTGCGGGAGGGATTTCCCTCCCGCTCTCTCAGAAAGTGGTCCAGCGTAAATTCGTCTGGATGGAACATCATGCCTCACCGCACCTTCTTCTGGTTCACCTTGCCTTCGGCCCTCGCGATGATTCTTTTCATCGCCTTGCCGATCCTGTCGGTGCTTGTGCAATCGCTGCACATCGAACATGAGCGTGTCGTGGTCATGACTGAAACCTGCGATCCCTTTGGATGCAAAAAAGAAACGCGTGTCGACGCCGAAGCCACCCAAAAACTGCTGCAAGCCGAACCGCTTGGGCGCTTCAACGGCCTTGGCACCTACTTCAACAGGAAACATCTGGCTTCAGCCGAAGTTGGCGATGCCTGGCAGAACGCATCGGGTATTTCGGATTTTCTGGGGCGGCTTCTGAACCTGCCGTTCTACAAGGCCCTGATTTTCACGCTTGCCTATCTTGCGGTTGTCACGCCTTTGGTGATCGTACTCGGATTTTTTATTGCGCTGGCCGTTGATGGCCTGGCGGGGGTCGTCAAGGGGCCTGTCATCTTCACGTCCCTGTTGCCGATGATCATCACGCCGCTGGTCGGTTCACTGGTGCTGTTCTGGATGATCGATTCATCGGGCATCATCGGCGCCATGATCCAGAAACTTGCCGGCGATCCCAACCTGTCACTCAAGGCGTCATCGCAACTGGCATGGTTGACCTTGTTTGCCTATGGCGTCTGGCATTCGGCGCCCTTTGCTTTCGTGGTGTTTTATGCAGGGCTGCAAACGGTTCCGCAGGACACACTTGAGTCCGCCATGGTTGACGGGGCCAGCCGCTGGGAACGTGTGCGCTACGTGGTGTTGCCGCACCTGGCGCCACTTGCCGTCTTCATCGCGCTGATACAGCTGATGGATAATTTCCGCGTGTTCGAACCCATTGTGGGGTTCAGCGCCGAGGCCCATGCCACCTCGCTGTCCTGGGCCATTTACAATGACCTTCGCAGCACCGGTGCACCGAACTTCGGTTCGGCCGCGGCCACGTCCATGCTGACCATTCTCGGCGTGTGCATTCTTCTCACCCCGGTGCTGATCCGCACCTGGCGCGACTTCAACAGGGGTCGATGAGCATGGCCGCCTCGATCAAGCAACCCCATTGGCTTCGCGCTCTTCGGCTTACATTTGTTGGGGTGTGGATGCTGCTGGCGGCTTTCCCCTTCCTGTGGACGGTGTGGGGATCGTTCAAGGTGCAAGGCGACTTTTTCTCCAAACTTGACTGGGCGAATGCCGTAACCGGGGTTCGAACACAGGCTGAAACCGGCGGCTCTTTCACGGGTCAGGCCTATGAGGGTGCGTGGATCGTCAATGAATTCTGGCGTGCTTCCATCAACACCAGCATCGTCACACTCTCCGTGGTGCTGATCTCGCTGACGCTTGGCACGCTGGGGGGCTATGCGCTTTCACGTTCCACCTACAAATATGCCTTCTGGTTTTTAATGGTGGCGCTGATTTTCCGCGCCATGCCGCACATCACGCTTGTCTCCGGCTATCTGCTGCCGTTCTTTCAGTTGAACATCTGGGGCTATCTCGCCACGACCATCATTGTTCTCGTCGCCATCAACCAGCCCTTCACGCTGTGGATGCTGCATTCCTTCTTCAAGACCATCCCGAAAGACCTCGACGAGAGCGCCATGATTGATGGCTGCACGCGGTTCCAGGCGTTCTGGCGCGTCA
>JANPCS010000458.1:0-3218 GCA_031431065.1 Hyphomicrobiales bacterium
CACCCATCGCAAGATCGGGCTATCAGTGTCCGTGAGGCCGCACGTATTCAGTCATTCCCTGACTGGTTCCAGTTCGAAGGCTCGATGACGGATCAGTATGTGCAGATCGGCAATGCCGTGCCACCTGTTCTGGGAAGGTGCATTGCCCGTTCGCTTCTCGAATCGATCGGTGGTGGAGTCGGTATCTCCGGGTCGCCCATCTCTGCCCGCCGCGACGAGATGGCATTGGGCCATGCGGATATCTGAAGTATTCGGAATCGATACTGATAATATTTCGGCAGCGGCCGTCGCGCATCGGCGATCACGGCTATGCCCGTTTCGGAACACTACATGCACAAAATCGAGCAAGACCGATCCGCTCGGTGTTTGCACTCTCTCGGATGGCGTAAGTGCAACTGCTCTCTGTCCTGTAAGATTCTTGGAAGAAGACAGGATATTTATCGATGGTGCGCGGTTGGCGTTTGGCACGGGCGTCGAATTCGCGGTGTTTCCCGAAATCAGAATTCTGCGGATCGAAGGCAATGATGAAACAGCGAGGAAGATCGGCAAAGTCGATTTCTTGTTAGGACGGGTTTCAGGCGGCAAAGTTGTCGATTTCGCAGCGATGGAAGTTCAGGCCGTTTACTTCTCTGGAACTTCGATCCGGCCTGCCATGCGGCACTTCTTGAAGGAAGGTGCGCTGGATAACGGCAACTCAGACCGCCGTCCTGATTTTCGCTCATCCGCCCAGAAACGGTTAGCCCCTCAACTGATGCTGAAAGTTCCGGTTTTCAGGAGGTGGGCGAAGAAATTCTTCGTGGTGGTCGATAGCAAATTCTTTGAAAGCCTGCCCAATTTCAAAACGGCGTCCCAAGCCAACAGCGAATTGACTTGGTTGAGTTATCAAATTCAAAAAGGTGAGGACGGGTACAAGTTGCAGCCACCCATTGTGACCGGTTCAATCTGGGACGATGTCGCGAACGCACTGCGCGAGGGAGTTGCTCCCGAGCCTGAGGAAATTTCGGAAGAGCTGCAGAAGAAACTTAGCGGTCCCCCACGCGCCAGACCCCGCATACTTAAAAGCTAACTTTTAATGGAGCCCAGTCATCTCAAGCGTAAATAGGTTAGTTGATATCATTCTGCAGCTGCCAGACGAGCGGTATAGGTGGGTAGCGCAGTAAGAATTGAACTTGCAACCGCCGCCGCAACAGGTGCCGGAAAGGCATTTCCAACTTGCCGATAGCGCGCCGTCTTGCCGCCGAAGAGCCCCCACGTATCGGGAAAACCCTGTATCCGCGCGACCATGCGCACAGTCAGGCGGGGCATCCCTTCAAAATCCTCGGCAGGAGCTTCATTGGCAATCCCCAAGCCATCGACACTCAACTCGGCCCATGCCTTTCTTGCCCGTGTTGGGCCAAGATCGGGACCACCATGCTTCTTCGATCCACCAACAACCGTGGGAGCGATCCTGTTGGCGAGACCCCGCCAGTGATCGGCCTTTCGCCAACCGTTCTCGGCCATGAGGTCATGCAGTGTTTCGCCGACTGTTTTGGGTTCAATGACGTACGACGGCCAATCAAACTGCGATACCGCTGATTTCTTGACCGCCACCAGCAGCACTCTTGGCCGCAATTGCGGAACGCCGAAGTCCGAGGCATGGAGCAGTTTCCAGCCGGGCTCATAGCCCATCTTGCGCAGCCGCTGGTCGATCCAGTTGCGGTAGCCGGCAAAGCGCGGGTCGAGCATGCCTTTGACATTCTCGAACATCACGGCCTTGGGACGGATGTCATCGACATAGTTGATGCCGACGTTGAAGAGATTGCGCTCGTCGCCCTCACCAAGCTGTTTTCCGGCAACCGAGAATGGCGGGCAGGGCAGGCCGCCGGCGAGGAGGTCTACACCTTTGAACGGCGTCAAGTCGAGTGGCTGGAACAGATCGTGTTCAATCACATTCCAGCCTGGCCGGTTGAGCCGCAGCGTGTTGCAGGCATGAGCATCGTTCTCGATCAGGCCGGCATGCTCAAAGCCCGCCATTTCCAGGCCGAGGGCCTGCCCGCCGGCGCCTGCGCAAAGTTCCAACGCTACGGGTGCCATCGAATCTCTCTCCTCCACTTATGGTCACGTTACTGTATCGATGCGCCCGCTCGATCGCCCAGTTTAAGAACAAAATACGAACATTCGCAATGGTTTTGATGGCGGGAAGAAAGCTGGGCCCTGATTTTCGTCAGGGAGACGGACCAAGAGGAGAAGATAACGCGAGTGGTAAGCTGTGCGCTACTTACTTGAGCGCCTCGCTCACCGCCCGGGCCGCGTCCTCGGCTTGCGGCTGGGGTACGAAGCGTTGCGGGTGGTCGGCGGCGTAGACGGCCCGGCCGGTGCCGGCCAAGCGGCGCAGGAACCATAGGCCTGATTGGCCGGGCGAGAAGGCGATGTCGGAACTCGATTGCAGTCCGCCGGGTTGCGGCACGGCCAGCCAGACGGTTCCGGCGGCCTTGCCGCCCTTGAGGGTCTTGCTGATTTTCAGGAGTCCCACCAGTCGCTGGCCTTCAGCGCCCGGCTTCTTTGCAGACCCGGTCAGTGTGCCAAGCACGATCAGGTCCGAGGCGGCGATCAGCTGGGCGTCACTCATCCGGGCATACATGGCTTGGGCTTCCGTCAAGAACAGGCTGAGCGAGGTTGCAAGGATGAGAAGCAGGTTGCGGAAACTTGTGGAGGGCATGGCGGCAACTCCAGACAATGGCCAAGCGGTTAAGTCTAAGCCCGGGCAAGAGGGTATCCTACGAAATTGCGGCGGCAAGAAGAAACCCGCCACGGAAGGCATCCGTAGCGGGCTCCAAATAGCGTGAGCCGATCCCGTCAGGCGTTGACGGAGGCCTTGCGGCGGCGGCCGAGCACCCCAAGTCCGGCGAGAGCCACGGTCAGCAAGGGCAGGGCGGCGGGCACCGGAACGGTCGGCGGAACAACCACCGGCGATCCATAGATGAACGTCGCGCCGGCGATGTCGTCGGCCTGCGGCCCGGAGAAGGCCTCGGTGTAGAAGGGGTTCATCAATGAACCGGCCACACCCGTGTGATCGAGGCCAATGGCATGGCCGATTTCATGGGCCATGACCTGGAAGATGTCGAAGCCCGGTCCGCCAAACCCGATTTTCCATGCTTCCGCTGAGTCGAAATGGATGTCGCCAGCCGCCGTGGCGCCATTGGCGGGCGGGTAAAAACCATGAGCGAGAACGCCGCTTG
>JANPCS010000459.1:0-2062 GCA_031431065.1 Hyphomicrobiales bacterium
CCCAGACACTCGAGCGGCGATTGCAAATGAACTCGGTTGCCATCCTTCTCGGCCTGGCGTTCTGGACCTGGCTCTGGGGTATCGGCGGCACGGTCATCGCGGTGCCCCTGCTGGTCGCCTTCAAGGTGTTCTGCGACCACATGGAAGGCTTCAACCGCATCGGCGAATTCCTCGCGGCACGCGAGATTCCCAAGGAGCCGGCCGAAGAAACGGAGGCCACGTGAGACAGGCGGCGCCGTTTGCGTCATGCCTTGATCGCACGCATCGCCGCGGCGATCAA
Organism: Hyphomicrobiales bacterium; assembly: GCA_031431065.1. Classification (GTDB taxonomy): domain Bacteria; phylum Pseudomonadota; class Alphaproteobacteria; order Rhizobiales; family Aestuariivirgaceae; genus Aestuariivirga. The sequence goes on from JANPCS010000459.1 coordinate 281, forward strand.
AGTGCTGGCGCCATAGGGTTTCGAAAGCACCGGGGTGCCGCCGCGGCTTTGACGTCACCTGGCTGGCGGCCCGCGAGGAAAAAATGCTCGACGATCATCTGCTGAGCGTCGGGCGGCGCACCGCCATCGAACGGCTCGCCTATCTGATCATGCATCTTTTCCGGCGCGCCAAGGAACTGAGGCTGACCAATGGCGCATCCCTCAGCTTGCCGATCAACCAGCAGCATGTCGCGGATACGCTCGGCCTGTCTCTCGTTCACACCAACAAGACGCTGCGCAAACTCTATGACCGCAAGGTCATCGCCTGGCGGGAGAAGTCCGTGACGGTTCTCGACGAGGCGGCGCTGATCAAGATCGCGCGCTTCGAAACGCCCCACGAAAACCCGCGGCCGCTGATCTGAGCTCAGACGGCTTTGAACAGATAGAGCAGGATGATGATGGGGATCGGGATACCGATCAGCCACAATAGAATTCCGCGCATTCCAAGCACTCCCCGAAAGACATGATTGTCGATAACCGCAACGCGTGCCGCCAACAATCGTTCCGGGCGCGGGAACGTTTTTCGTTCGCCGGCGTTCTCTAACGGCATAACATAGCGGAGTGCTCCATCATGAATTCCATTATCTATCTCGTCGGCCTGGTCGTGGTCGTCCTGGCCATCCTGTCGTTCCTTGGCATGCGCTAAGCGCGACTTCGGCAATGTAGCGAACAGCAAGGGGGTTTCAATGAATACGCCGACTCAAGTGATTACCGGCAAGACCAGCGCGGAGTTGCCCGCTCATTATGTCGACTGGGGTGCGATCATCGCCGGTGCCTTTGTCGCCGCGGCCATCTCATCGGTGTTCCTCGCCTTCGGATCGGCAGTGGGACTGTCGTTTGCATCGCTGTCGCCGCCGGGCTCTGCCTCGCTCACCGGTCTTGCCGTCGCGGCCGCTCTTTGGCTGTTGTGGGTGCAAGTTTCGAGCTTCATGGGCGGTGGTTATATCGCGGGCCGCATGCGCCGCACGATAGGCGACGCCAAGCCACACGAAGTTGAAATGCGCGACGGCGGCCATGGCCTCATCGTGTGGGCCGTCGGCGTGGTCATCGGCGCCATGTTCGCGGCGTGGATTGCCACGGCGGGCGTTGCCGGCCTGACGGCGGTGACCGGATCGACGGACTATCTGGCCTCCAAGCTCCTGCGCTCCGGCTCCGCGACGGAGAGCGGCGGCAGTACAACGGTGATCGGCAGAATATTGACGATGAGTATCGGCACTTCGAGCGTCGATGAGGCCGACCGCGACTATGCCGTGCGCGAGATTGCCACCCGCACCGGATTGCCGGAGGCCGATGCGAAGAAGAGGTTCGACGACACGGTGTCGGAACTCAAAGCGCAAGCCGCGAGCGTGCGCAAATTCAGCATCCTGATCGCCTTCCTCACCGCCGCCTCGCTGTTGATCGGCGCGGTGGGCGCCTGGTGGGCCGCCCGTGCCGGCGGCCGGCACCGCGACGAGGGGATCGACCACAGCAGGTTTTCGGCCTGGCGCTGAAACCTCGCTCTTGCATACAAAAATGCGGCCCCCGTTGCGGGCCGCATTTTTGTCTTCACGCAAGAGCGGCGGCCGCCCGGACAAAAAAGGGAGCGGTGAAGTGCCGCTCCCAATTTCTTCAAAGCCGCGATTCTAAGTTACTTGCGGCGGGTTTTCGCAGTGCCGGAAGGGCGGCGCGCATTGGCCGCCGGCCAGCTGCCGATCTTGGACGGCAGCATCGCACCCAGCGCCATGCCGAGGCCGAGACCGACGG
>JANPCS010000460.1:0-1947 GCA_031431065.1 Hyphomicrobiales bacterium
TCCTCTTTCCAAGTCTCGACAACTCGAAAGATAGGCATATGCCAACAAGAACGGGCATGCATCGTGACCAATCGACTCATTCCCCGGACAGCCCTGCCTCAAGGGGAGAGGGAAGATTTCAGTAACTCTTTATCTCCGCCCGCATGCGCCTTGCGGCATCGGCCAGCGCAGAGATCGATCCGTGGTTTCCGGTGTTCACCATCATGTCACGCGCCAGTGTCAGGGCGCGGGCCTCGCATGTGGCGCGGCGGCCGGCATCCTTGATCCATTCGAGGTCGATGTTGTGGGCTAGCCCCAAAATGCGGCGGATCATCTTGGCGGCGGCGAAGCCCGCCGTGCCGGTCCAAAGCCTGTTCATATAGGCCTGGCGCTCGGCTTCCAGTGCCGCAGCACCGGCCTCGCCCTCAAACAGCGAGATCGGATAAGCATCGCCAATTGGATTTTCGCGCCACAGTGTCAGGAACTTTTCACTGAACAGCGCCCAGATTTCCTGCATCATGGTCAGCACGGTCTCGCGATAGGCGTCACGCTCGCCAGGCTTCTTTTCATAACCGTCATGCGAGAAATAGTTGATAAGGAAATTGGCGATGACCGCGCCGATGTCAAAGCCCATCGGTCCGATGAAAGCGAACTCGGGATCGATGATGCGGGTGTCTTCAGGCGTCAGCATGACGGAACCGGTGTGCAAGTCGCCATGCAACATGGCTTCGGCGGAAGAAAGAAACTTCAACTTGAGTCGCGAAACCGCGACTTTCAGGTCATCATCCTCGCGCCATCGCGCTGCATAGGAATCAAGTTGCGGCGAGGTCCAACGGTTCAGAGGGGCAACACGATAGGGATCGGTGAAAATCAGGTCCTCGGTGATCTTGCACAGCGCCGTGTTGCCGACGAAGGCAGCGATCATCGCTTTCTTTTTTTCCGCCGTCAGTGCCAGATCCGAGGTGAAGAACAGCGTCCGCGCCATGAAGGTCGAGATGTCATCGGCGAATTTCGGATAGAGCGTGGTGGCGATCATGCCGCGCCGCATGATGATATGCGGCTCCAGTAATTCCATCACGATCAATGCAAGTTTTTCGTCATAATGATGGATGGCCGGTACCAGCTTGGCCGTCAGCCGCGCCTGCTCGGTCAGGGCCATATATTCGTAATGGGCGCGCGACAGCGGCAAGGGCCAGCTTTCGCCCACCAGGCGTACATAGGGCAGTGCTTGCTTTACCGCCACGCCGCCTGCCGGGCCTTTGACGATGAAGACGAGATTGAGATTGCCGTCTCCGACTTCGGTGACAGTCCATTGCGCGTGATCGCCACCAAGAATGCTGCGAACCGATGCAATGCCTGAAAGATAGGCAGCAAGTGTTGCGGGTGATTGCGGCGCGTAGCCTTCGCGGGTCTCGAGTGTTGCAGGCATGACATGCACTTTGTTGATGATCGCTTTTTCCATGAGGGACGAAACCGGCGGCAAATGCAAGATGTGACCAACGCGTGCCGATCAATTTCGCAATCGCAGCAGCATTGACGCGATATTTGTCGTACAATACCTCTGGACAAACTCCGTCCTCTGATGGAAGGTTTGTGCATCGGTGCCTGCCAAAACAGTTCCAGCCGCACGGCGGTTGAAGGACGGAACGGGCGCTGAAATGCACATGAGCCTGGAGGAGGACCACAGCAATGCTCAACGATCTCATCAAGGAAGCGGCCACGCGCCGCGGCGTGTTCAAGAAGCTCGGCGTTACCGCACTCGGTGCCGCCCTACTCGCCGACGCCGGGTTCGATCCGGCGATGGCCCAGGCCCTGGCGCCCGCCGGAAAGCCGATGAAGGCCGCCTTCTCCAACGCCGGACTTCAGGCCACCTGGTGCGCCCAGGGCAAGCAGGCTGCCGAAGCCTGGGGCAAGGTCATGAATGTCGAGATCACCTGGTTCGATGGTGAGCTGGCGGCCACCAAGCAG
>JANPCS010000461.1:0-5641 GCA_031431065.1 Hyphomicrobiales bacterium
CGACACGATTGGCCGCAAGCGGCTGCTGGTCTCGCTGCCGTGGGCTGTGGCAAAGCTGCAGGCGAGCATTCTGGGCCTGTTGCCCAAGCCGTTGCTGACCACCGATCAGGTGGAACTGCTGAAATCCGACAATGTGGTGAGCGATCAGGCCCGGCGCGAGCGGCGGACGCTTGAGGGCTTGGGCATCGTGGCCTCCGGCATCGAAAGCATCGTCCCCAGCTATCTCTATCGCTACCGCAAGGCCGGTCAGTTCACCGCGCCCAAGGGAATGCCCGAATAGATCGCCGCCAGAAGGCCCACGCCGAGGAGCACGCGGTAGACGGCAAAGGGCAGGAAACTCATATGCCGCACTAGCTTCATCAGGACGGTGATGGTGCCCAGCGCCACGAAGAATGTCAGGAGACCCGTCAGCACCATGCTGAAGCTGATGGTCTCGCCGGTTGAAACCGCCTCACCGAGCTTCAGAACACCCGCCCCGGCAATCGCCGGAATGCCGAGCAGAAAGGCAAAGCGTGCCGCTTCCAGGCGCTCGAAGCCCAAGGCGCGGGCGGCTGTCATGGTAATCCCCGAGCGGCTGGTGCCGGGAATGATGGCGATGGCTTGGGCCAGGCCGATGATCAGGGCGGGGGCCAGCGACATATCCGACATGCGCCGGATCGACAGGCCGAAACGGTCGCAGACATAGAGCAGAATGCCAAAGATGATGGCATTCCAGGCGACGATCTCCGGCATCTGGCGCACCGCGTCCATGAAGCCGATCTTGTCGAGGAACACGCCGAAGGCGATGGCCGGTATGGTGGCGGCGACGATCAGCAGGGCCAGCTTGCCCCAGGGGCTCATCCGGCCGCGCAGCAGATCGAGACCGCCCATGCACAAGTTGAGGCAGTCGCGCCAGAAATAGACGACCACGGCGAGGAACGATCCCATGTGGGCCATGACATCGGTCAGCACGCCCTGGTCCTTCCAGCCGGTGACCACGGGCACGAGAAGCAGGTGACCGGACGACGAGATCGGCAGGAACTCGGTGATGCCCTGGATGAGCGCCAGGACAACAATCTGGAGAATCAACATGAATGGTCACTCTTGCTGCCCGGACGGGCTGATTCGGAATCGCTTGCCGCGCGGGGCCCCGGCGTTTTATACGCGCTGGTGATGGGGGGCAATTGCGGCAAAAAAAGCCCCCGCCGCAAAGTGTTGAATCCTTCAAGGTTAATTAATCCGTAACATGCCGACGCTGGTCCATTTCGCACTTGATCCGTTCAGCCGCCGCATGCGGCTGGCACTGGCCGAATATGGCGTTGCGGTCGAACTCGTCGACGAGCAGCCGTGGGATCCGAGCCCCGATATCTTCGAGATCAATCCGGCCGGCACGCTGCCGGTATATCTTGAGGACTCCGCCTCGCCGGTGTGCGGCATCGAGGCGATCAGCGAGTATCTCGAGGAAACCAGGGGGTCACGGCAGAAACTCATTCCCGGCGACATTTTCGAGCGCGCCGAAGTCAGGCGGCTGACCGGCTGGTTCGACACCAAGTTCTATGCCGAGGTCTCGGAACCGGTGGTCACCGAGAAGGTCATCCGCCGCTTCCTGCAGCGCGAGGCGGGCGGCGGCGGCATCGACACAGCAAGGGTGCGCGCCGCCATGACACGGTTGCGCGATCATCTCGACTATATCGGGCAGCTTGCCGATCGGCGTGTCTGGCTGGCGGGCGATCAGCTGTCGTTGGCCGATCTGGCGGCGGCAGCGCATGTTTCCGCGGTCGATTATTTCGGTGATATTCCGTGGGCTGATTATCCTGTCGCCAAGGGCTGGTACCAGCGGATAAAGTCCAGGCCGTCGTTCCGCCCGCTGCTGGCCGATACGGTGCGCGGCATGGCGCCGGCGCCGCATTACGCCGACCTCGATTTCTGAACGTGGACGCACTCGTTCAACGCATCAAGGCGCGGGCAAAGGCGGAAGGCTTCGAAGCAGCGCGCATTGCGGCGGTTGCAGACGATCCACAACTTGCGGCGCGTCTTGAAAATTTCGTTGCGCAAGACTGGCACGGCGACATGGACTGGATGGCGGAGACGCAAGACCGCCGCGGCAGTCCGCTGGACCTGTGGCCGGAAGCCCGGACAGCCATCGTACTGGCGCAGAACTACGGCCCCGACATGGACCCGCTCAAACGGCTGGAGGATCGCTCGTCCGGTGTCATCTCGGTTTATGCGCTGAACCGCGATTACCACGATGTGGTGAAGGGCAAGCTCAAACATCTTGCGCAATGGCTGGGGCGCGAAACGGCGGCGGAGGTCAAGGTCTTCGTCGACACAGCACCGCTGATGGAGAAGCCGCTGGCACAAAAGGCCGGGCTCGGCTGGCAGGGCCGCCACAGCAATCTGGTGTCGCGCGAATTGGGCTCGTGGTTTTTCATCGGAACCATATTGACCAATGCGGTGATCGAACCCGATACACCGGAGGCCGATCATTGCGGCACGTGCCGCGCCTGCCTCGACATCTGCCCCACACAAGCCTTTCCCGCACCCTATCAGCTCGATGCGCGGCGCTGCATTTCCTATCTCACCATCGAGCACAAAGGCCATATCGCGCTCGAGTTCCGGCAGGCGATGGGCAACCGCATCTATGGCTGCGACGATTGTCTCGCCATTTGCCCGTGGAACAAGTTCGCGGCCGAAGCGGCGGAGGCCAAGCTCAAGGCCCGCGATGACTTGCGTTCGCCGTCGCTTGCCAGGCTCTTGACGCTCGATGACGCGGCCTTTCGCGCATTGTTTTCCGGTTCGCCGGTGAAGCGCGCCGGGCGTGACCGCTTCATCCGCAATGTGCTGATCGCGGCTGGCAACAGCGGCGATCCATCGCTTGTTCCGGCCATCACGCCACTGCTCACAGATCGCTCGCCATTGGTGCGGGCCATGGCGGTGTGGGCATTGTCATATTTGGCGGATGAACCGCAGGTCGCGCATTTGCGTAACTTGCACATGCAAAGCGAGGCGGATGCCGAGGTGCGCCTGGAGTGGCGGGCCGCATGAACCATCTCCTGTGTTTCGGCCTTGGCTTCTCGGCGCGTGTCCTGGCAACACGGCTCGCGGCAAGGGGCTGGCAGATCAGCGCTACCAGCCGCGGCGCAAATGGTGCCGCGGCCATCAAGGCCCTGGGCTACAAGGCCTTGGTCTTCGATGGCGCCGCCCCTTTGAACAGCAGCGCCTTTGATGGCGTCACGCATGTGGCGATCTCGGCGCCACCGGGAACCAACGGCGATCCGGTGCTGGCTCAGCATGCCGCCGATTTCGCCGCGCGCTCGAAACAATTCCAATGGGTGGCCTATCTCTCGACCACCGGCGTCTATGGCGATCATGGCGGCGGGCTGGTTAGCGAAGATACGCCCCTCACGCCCAACACCGAACGCGGCCACAAGCGGCTCATCGCCGAAAATCAATGGCTTTATCTGTGGCGCCAGCACAGGCTTGCTGTTCACATCTTCCGGCTGGCCGGCATTTATGGTCCGGGGCGCAACCAGCTCCTGTCGCTGCTTGATGGCAGCGCCAGGCGCGTCATCAAAGCTGGTCAGGTGTTCAGCCGCATCCATGTCGAGGATATCGCCACGGTGCTCGAAGCCTCGATTGCCAGACCACATCCAGGGCGCGCTTACAATGTCTGCGACGACGCGGCCGCACCGCCGCAGGACGTGGTGGAATATGGCGCGAGGCTGTTAGGGATTCCGGTGCCGCCCGATACGCCATTCGATCAGGCGGCGCTGTCGCCCATGGCACTCAGTTTCTTTGCCGATTCGAAGCGCGTCTCGAACCAGCGCATCAAGCAGGAGCTTGGCGTGAGGCTCGCCTATCCGAGTTATCGCGAGGGGCTGGCGGCGCTGGCGAAAGAACTCAAAGCGTGACGCCGTCGGCGCGTTCAGCGAGGCGCAGCACCGTCTCGCGGATCAGCGTCAGCTGTCCGGGCGATGACAGGCGATGATCGCCGCCTTTCACCAAGGTGAACGTGATGTCGCTGCCGCGCAGCGCGTCGAAGACTTTCACGGCATGGGTGGCGGGCACGTCCACGTCGTCGTCACCCTGCAGGATGCGCACCGGACACGCGCAGTCGAGTCCGTCTTTCAGCAGCAGATGCTTTTCGCCATCGGTAATCAGCTTGGCGGTGATGGTATAGGACTCACCATAGGGCGAGGGCCGCCGATAGACGCCCTTGTCGGCCAGCTCAGCACGCGCACTTGCCGAAAACTTGTCCCACATCAGATCGGCGGTCATGTCGGCGGCGGGTGCGATCAGCACGAGACCCATCACGCGCTTGGCGGCGCGCGGATTTTTCAGCAGCATCTCGCGGTAGAGCAGCAAGGCCAGCCAGCCGCCCATGCTCGAACCGACGACGATGCGGCGGCCCAGCGCCTTCCTGGTGAACATGTAATAGGATTGCTCAAGCCAGGCCGAAATGCAGCCATCGACGAACAGCCCGCCGGATTGGCCGTGGCCGGAGTAGTCGAAACGGAAGGCGGTGCGCCTGGTGTCGCGGGCCAGCCCGGCCAGCGCCTCGGCCTTGGTGCCTGCCATCTCGGACTTGAAGCCGCCGAGCCAGAACAATCCGCAGCGCCCGACATCCTCGCCGCCATCTTCGCGATAAGCGAGTTCCGTTCCGTCGGAGGCCGTTTCGAACTTGATATCGGTCATGGCGTGGTCATATCAGGCAGACACCAAGGTGCAAACCCGGGCGCGCCGGAATTGCGCCCCGTTCACCGTCTAGCCTGCTATACTGCCGCAACCGCCGGAAGACCATGAACATCCAGACCCTGCCGACCCAGGCCGAAATCGAGACCGCCCTCGGGCTTGACCCGAGAAGCCGCCGCCGCAAATGGGTCCGGCGGTGGATCTGGTTTGGCCTGTTGGCCGCATTGATCGGCGGTGGCGTCTGGTTCTATCTGCAAACCCAGGGGCAGACGGCAGCCCTTGCCTATCAGACGGTGCCCGCCAAGACCCAGACTCTGGTCGTCAAAGTGCAGGCCACCGGCAATGTCGAACCGACGACCCAAGTCGACGTGTCGAGCGAACGCTCGGGCATCGTCCGTGCCGTTAATGTCAAGGCCAACAGCCCGATCAAAAAAGGCGATGTGCTGGCCGAACTCGATCCCGAACGGCTGAAAGCCGAACTGGCTCGCATCCGGGCAACGCTTGCCGCGTCCGAGGCGCGGCTGGCCGACGCCAGGGCGACGCTCGCCGAAAGGCAGCTGGCCTTCAAACGCGCCGAACGCCTCAGCAAGCAGGGCATTTCGGCGGCCCAAGAACTCGATACGGCGCGCGCCGCCCAGGCCCGGGCCGAGGCCGGAATCCTGGCGGCCGAAGCCGACATCGATGTCGTCAAGGCGGAAATCGCCATGCAGGATACCGACATCACCAAGATGCGCATCCTGTCACCGGTCAACGGCATCGTGCTGAAGCGCAGCGTCGAGCCTGGCCAGACGGTCGCCTCCTCGCTGCAGGCGCCGGTGCTGTTTACCCTCGCCGAGGACTTGGCCCGCATGCAGATCGAGGCCGATGTCGATGAAGCCGATATCGGCGCCGTCAGAAGCGGACAGCGCGCCACGTTCACGGTCGACGCCTTTCCGGGAAAGAGCTTTCCGGCGGTGATCGACACCATCGA
>JANPCS010000462.1:0-3871 GCA_031431065.1 Hyphomicrobiales bacterium
AATCTCAACCTCATGATCGGCGCCGAGGAATCGCTTGGTGTCGATATGCCAAAAGCCGCTTGAAGGAAGTTATCATGCAAAAGTTCGAAACGCTCACCGGCGTTGCCGCTCCCCTGAACATCGTCAACATCGACACCGACATGATCATTCCCAAGCAGTTCCTGAAAACCATACTCCGCACCGGTCTTGGCAAGTCGCTTTTCTACGAGATGCGCTACACGCAAGATGGCCAGGAGCTGCCGGACTTCGTGCTCAACAAGAAGGCTTACCGCAAGGCGGAAGTGCTGGTGGCCGGAGATAATTTCGGCTGCGGCTCGTCGCGCGAACACGCACCCTGGGCGCTGCTTGATTTCGGCATCCGCTGTGTCATTTCGACGAGCTTCGCCGATATCTTCTACAACAATTGCTTCAAGAATGGCATCTTGCCGGTCGTGGTTTCGCCGGATGATCTGAAAAAACTGATGGATGACGCCGAACGCGGCGCCAACGCCACCTTGACCATCGATCTTCCCAATCAGGAAATTCGCGGACCCGACGGCGGCACGGTGAAATTCGACATCGACCCATTCCGCAAGCATTGCCTGCTGAACGGCCTCGACGACATCGGCCTGACGATGGAGAAGGCAAGTTCCATCGACAGCTTCGAGAAGCAGCAGGCGGCAGTGCAAAGCTGGTTGTGAGGTTGCCCTCATCCGGCCTGTCGGCCACCTTCTCCCACCTACGGCGGGCGAAGGCGCTTGAGGCGAACCGCCTTCTCCCGTGGCATAGCCATGGGAGGTCCCGGCAGGGGGATGAGGGCCTCTTACCTTGAATTCCATCCTCACCACCGTCCTCCCTGTCTTCGGCATGATCGTGCTGGGTTATGGCTTCGCACGCGCCAGGATTTTCGATGCGGCGGCGGGCAAGGGCATCACGCTCTTCGTCTTCAACGTCGCCATTCCGGCCCTGCTGTTCAAGACGGTGGCCACCATGGAGCCGCAGCAGGCCGCGCCCTGGGGCCTGTGGATCGCTTTTTTCGGCGGGCTGGCAATCACCTGGCTGGTGACAGCTTTCGTGTCGCGCTTCTTTGAAACTCTGAGCGTGTCAGGAGGAGCCGCGGCTTCGATGGCGGCGGGCTTCGGCAATCTGGCGCTGCTCGGCACGCCGCTGGCGCTGTCGCACTTCGGCAACCAGGTGGCCATTCCGCTGGGCATGATCCTGTCGATTCACGCCCCCATCCTGTGGTTCGCGGCGATGCTGCACCGCGAACTCTCGATACACTCCGGTTCGTTTTCGATCGCCAAGACGGCGAGGGAATTGTTCCGCAATCTCGCCACCAACGGCATCGTGCTGGGTCTTGTCGCCGGCAGTCTCTGGCGGCTTACAGGTTGGGGGCTTCATCCCATTGCCGGCACCATGCTCGACATGCTGGCCGATGCCTCGGTGCCAACCGCACTCTTCGCGCTTGGCGTTTCGCTCGCCGGCTATTCGCTCAAAGGTTCATGGAACGGCATGTTTGCATTGATTGCCTTGAAGATGCTGCTGATGCCGCTGCTGGTCTTCATCATGCTGCGCTATGCGGTGTCGATTCCGCCGGTCTGGTCGCAAGTCGCCGTGCTGTTTGCGGCCATGCCGACGGGCGCCAATGCCTTTCTCTTCGCCCATCGCAACGAGGAGGCCGTAGCCGCCGTTTCGGGCGCCATTGCGCTTGGGACCGCTCTGGCGGCGATCAGCGCCACGATCCTGCTCTATCTCATGGATCAGGGCTTCATTTGACGGCTGGCAGAAGCTTGGCCATGCGTGTAAGGAGCCAGTTCACAGGCTTGATTTTGACCCGCGGCGGGTCCATTTTCCGCACCGTTTTCAACCCCCAAGGAGCCACATGGCCAAGGAAGAACTGCTCGAATTCGAAGGTACCGTGACCGAACTCCTGCCCAACGCGACGTTCCGCGTGAAGCTTGACAACAACCATGAGATCATCGCCCACACCGCCGGCAAGATGCGCAAGAACCGCATCCGTGTCTTGGCTGGCGATCGCGTCATGGTCGAGATGACGCCCTATGATCTGACCAAGGGCCGCATCAACTACCGGTTCAAGTAGCAGCTGATGGCCAAAAGCCCCGTCAGGCTGGTGCTGGCCAGCGCTTCGCCAAGGCGGCTGCAACTGCTTGAACGTGTCGGGCTTGTCCCCGACCTCCTCAATCCCGCCGACGTCGACGAAACGCCGCTGAAGCGCGAGACGCCGCGCGCCCTGTCGATCAGGCTCGCCAAGGCCAAGGCCGAACGGGCACTTGAAATGCCGCTGGTGCGCACGCAAGGGACGAATGCCTTCGTGCTCACCGCTGATACGGTGGTGGGCCTTGGCCGCCGCATCCTGCCCAAGGCCGAGACGGAGGAGCAGGCGCGCGACTGCCTGTCGCTGCTGTCCGGGCGGTCGCATTGGGTCTATTCCACAGTGTACCTGGCCAGTCCCGGCGGCAAACGCTCCAGCCGCTGCGTCGAGACCAAATTGCGCTTCAAGCGCCTGTCGCGCGAAGATATCGAGAGCTACATCGCCTCCAACGAATGGCTGGGCAAGGCGGGCGGCTACGCCATACAGGGTCGCGCCGAGGCATTCGTCCGTATGCTGACGGGTTCGTATTCCGCCGTCGTTGGCCTGCCGCTCTATGAAACCGTGGCGCTTCTTGAGGGTGCGGGATACCCTGTGTTCCACAGCTGGATGACCGGAATTCAGTCGGAGGTTTGAGTGGCCGATCCCGTCATCCGCCTGCGCCCCAAGCGCCCCTGTCCAATCTGCCAGAAACCATCGCAGCAGAAGTTCCATCCGTTTTGCTCCAACCGCTGTGCCCAGATCGACTTGAACCGGTGGTTTGGCGGCAACTATGCCGTGCCCGCCGAGGAACAGGACGAGCCCGGCGCGGACAGCGAAACATGACTGAAACTGTTCGGGGTGTGGGCACTGGCGTCCCGCCCTTCGTCACGATATGCCGGAAGACCGGAGCACTGAATCACGACCAGGAAAGGAATGACCCATGAAATCCCGCGCCGCCGTTGCCTTTGCCGCCGGAAAACCCTTGGAAATCGTCGAGGTCGACCTTGAAGGCCCCAAAGAAGGCGAAGTCCTGGTCGAGATCAAGGCGACGGGTGTCTGCCACACCGACGAGTTCACCATTTCGGGCGCCGACCCCGAAGGCCTGTTCCCGGCCATCATGGGCCATGAGGGCGCAGGCGTGGTGTTGGATGTTGGGCCAGGCGTGAAATCGCTGAAAAAGGGCGATCATGTCATCCCGCTCTATACGCCCGAGTGCCGCGAGTGCGACTATTGCCTCAATCCCAAGACCAATCTCTGCCAGAAAATCCGCACCACACAAGGCAAGGGCCTGATGCCGGACGGCACCTCGCGCTTTTCCTACAAGGGCCGGATGGTGCACCATTACATGGGTTGCTCCACCTTCTCGAATTACACCGTGCTGCCGGAGATAGCCCTCGCCAAGGTGCGCGACGACGCGCCCTTCGACAAGATCTGTTACATCGGTTGCGGTGTCACCACGGGTGTGGGTGCTGTGATCAACACCGCCAAGGTCGAGGCCGGTTCCAATTGCGTGGTCTTCGGATTGGGCGGCATCGGCCTCAATGTCATTCAGGGCCTGAGATTGGCCGGCGCCAACCAGATCATCGGCGTCGATCTCAATGATGAACGCGAGGCCTGGGGCCGCCGTTTCGGCATGACGCATTTCGTCAACCCCTCGAAGGTCGAGGGCGATCTCGTCACACATCTCGTCAACCTCACCAATGGCGGCGCCGATTACACCTTCGAATGCATCGGCAATGTGAAGGTGATGCGCGTGGCGCTGGAATGCGCCCACAAGGGCTGGGGCCAGTCGATCATCAT
>JANPCS010000463.1:0-4856 GCA_031431065.1 Hyphomicrobiales bacterium
CGTGAACATCGAGGTCGGGAAGCCCAGCGCGCGCAAGATGATGCCGGAGTAGAAGTCCACGTTCGGGTAAAGCTTGCGCTCGATGAAATAAGGGTCGGAGAGTGCCGCCTTCTCCAACTCGCGGGCCACTTCGAGCAGCGGGTCGTCCTTGATGCCGAGTTCGCCCAAAACCTCATGCGCCGTCTTCTGCATGATCTTGGCGCGTGGATCGTAATTCTTGTAGACGCGATGGCCAAAGCCCATCAGCCGGATCTGCGAATTCTTATCCTTCACCTTGGCGATGAATTCCGGAACCTTGGAAGGATCGCCGATGTCCTTCAACATCTGCAGTGCGGCTTCATTGGCCCCGCCATGCGCCGGGCCCCACAGGCAGGCGATGCCGGCGGCGATACAGGCGAAGGGATTGGCACCTGACGAGCCCGCCAGGCGCACCGTCGAGGTCGAGGCATTCTGCTCGTGGTCGGCATGCAGAATGAAGATGCGGTCCATGGCGCGGGCCAGAACCGGGTTCACCACATAGTCCTCGCACGGCACGGCAAAGCACATGCGCAGGAAGTTGGCGGCATAGGAGAGATCGTTGCGCGGATAAACAAAGGGCTGGCCGACGTGATATTTGTAAGCCATGGCGGCGATCGTCGGCAGCTTGGCGATCATCCGGTGCGAGGCGATCTCGCGCTGGCGCGGATCGTTGATGTCGGTCGAGTCGTGATAGAACGCCGACATGGCGCCGACCACCGCCACCATCACCGCCATCGGATGCGCGTCGCGGCGGAAGCCACGGAAAAATTGCGCCATCTGCTCATGCACCATGGTGTGGTAGGTGATGTTCTTGTCGAACTCCTTGCGCTTGGCCGGGCTCGGCAGCTCGCCGTAATAGAGCAAATAGGAGGTCTCGAGAAAATCGCCGTGCTCGGCCAACTGCTCGATCGGGTAACCGCGATACAGCAGCACGCCCTCGTCGCCATCGATAAAGGTGATCTTGGATTCACACGCTGCCGTCGAAGTGAAGCCGGGGTCGAAGGTGAACGCGCCGGTCTGCGCATAGAGCTTGGTGATATCGACGACATCGGGACCGATCGAACCGGATCTGACCGGCATGTCGATGGTCTTGCCGCCAAGTGTCAGGGTCGCCGTCTTTGCATCATCAGCCATCTTGGCCTCCCATCGTCGCGTTTCTGACTGCTCCGGACTATTGCACCGCACAATAAAAAGGTCAATCTGGCTGACCTGATCCGAAGGTACATGTTCCGTCCGTTTGCGCTGCGGCTTGACTCGCCGGTAAGCGCTAACTGTAGTCTTTCGAAAACGGACCTTGAACAGCGGCCGCAGCGGCACAGTTTAGCAGTTCCGTGACCGTTAGATCCGAGTTGCGCTTCTGGCATAACAATGGATCCGCTCGCCAATATGCTTTCATTTGATGCGTATCGACTGACACGTGCGTGAGACCATGGCCCTCTGATGGCATTCGAAGTGCCTCAACAACCCAGACCGGGCTTGGCAATCGCACTGAAGTGACCAGCACTTCGTTTTCCCAATAGCACTCGACAAATGGCGACAAGCCTTCATCGGAGACCTTCAAAGCCAAGCGGGAATTGTCGAAAACAATCGATCTGCCGCTTGCCAGAATCGCCTTGGGCAACAGTGAAATTGATCGGTGATAACGGGCCAAAATCCGGTCTAGAGGAACATCGTGCCCGCCAAGTATGACACGGGCTCGCACCCGGTTGACATTCACTTGGGGGTTACTCGTTGCGACAAACATCAATTGAACAGTATAGCCCTCATTTCTGGCGCGAACCATGAATTGCGGCTTGCTCTCGTGCGACATGACAGTTTCGAAGGAGAAGTCGATACCCTGCCGCAAACAGTTTTCTCTTTCCTCGTCGGCGAGGCGTTGTGCTGTCAGCGCGCCTTCGATGCCGGTAAGACCACGGGTCCGGGCAATGTCGTCGGCGTTGATGTAGTGGCCAAGCTCAATCCCTTTTTCGGCCAAATACGAAATGAAGGTGGATTTTCCCGATCCGTTGGGTCCAGCGACGACGGTCAGACGGGGCATGTCAGGCGACTTTTCCGGATGCCGCCTTCTTCGGTATGCGATTAGCTCGTTCGCCGGGATGTGGTGTCATTGCCGGTTCGCAACCTACCGGTTTCGCACCAGCTTTCAAAGCTGCGTTTGCGGCAATGGAAGCGGCTTCCGCTCCCAGCTTTGTGAGCTCTTCCAAGGAAAGATCATTTGGCCATTTGCGCTTCATTGCATCATCATACTATCTATTCACATAGAAACAATCACCAGAATTGTTGGCTTAGGCCTGCGCTTGATCGGCAATCCTCCCCAACGCCTCCTCGCGCCCCAGCACCTCGAGCACATCGAAGATGCCGGGAGATGTGGCTGTGCCGGTCAATGCGGCGCGCAGCGGCTGCGCCAGTTTGCCAAGCTTCAGCCCTTGAGCGTCGGCATAGGCCTTCACCGTCATTTCCAGCGCTTGCGCCGTCCAGTCATCAGTCGCCTCCAGCAGCGGGATCAGCGCCGCCAGCAAAGCGGCACCACCATCCTTGATGATCTGCACCGCCTTGTCGTCCATCGCCAGCGGCCGCTGCGCGAACAGGAATTGCGCACCCGCCTTCAACTCAACCAGTGTCTTGGCCCGCTCCTTCAGGCCCGGCATGGCTCGCAGCAGCTTGAGCTTCATTGCCTCGTCGATGTGCGCCAGCAGGGTTTTCCCACCTTCGGCATGGGGAAGGAAATCAACAAACTGTGCCAGCAGCTCCACGTCCGGCGTATGGCGCATGTAATGCCCGTTCAGGTTCTCCAGCTTGGCGAAATCAAAGCGTGCGGCACTCTTCCCAACTTGCGCGAGGTTGAACCACTCAACCAGTTGATCCGTCGCGAAAATCTCATCGTCACCGTGGCTCCATCCGAGCCTGGCCAGATAGTTCCGCATGGCGTCGGCCAAATAGCCCATGGCGCGGTAGGCTTCGACCCCCAAGGCCCCATGGCGCTTTGACAGCTTGGCGCCGTCCGGCCCATGGATAAGCGGAATATGCGACATCGACGGCACCACCCAGCCCATCGCCAGGTAAATCTGCGTCTGCCTGGCCGCATTGGTCAGGTGATCGACGCCTCGGATGATGTGGGTGACGCCCATGTCATGGTCATCGACGACGACCGAGAGATTATAGGTCGGGTTGCCGTCCGAGCGCAGGATGATGAGATCGTCGAGATCCTTGTTGGGAATGACGACGCGGCCCTGAACCTCGTCGTCGATCACCGTCTCGCCGTCTTTCGGCGCGCGGAAACGGATGGCCGGCTTGACGCCGGACGGAGCCTCGGACGGATCGCGGTCGCGCCACGTGCCGTCATAGCGGATCGGCCGCTTCTCGGCCTCGGCTCTGGCCCGCATCTCCTCAAGATCCTTCTGTCTGCAATAGCAGCGGTAGGCCTTGCCCTGTGCCAGCAGCTGATCCGCCACCTCGCGGTGCCGCAGTACCCGGCCATATTGCGAGACGGGTTCGCCGGCCCAATCGAGCCCCAGCCAGGTCAGGCCTTCGATGATGGCGTCGATGGCATCGGCGGTCGAGCGTTCACGGTCGGTGTCTTCAATACGCAATAACATCTTGCCAGCGTGCTTCCGGGCATAAGCCCAGTTGAACAAAGCCGTGCGCACCCCCCCGATATGCAGATAGCCGGTGGGCGACGGCGCAAAGCGCGTGATGACTGGCGATGACATGAGCATCGTTCTCCGTGTAGGCTGACTTCAGGGGAAGCTAAAAATCGAGTGCCGACGCCGCTTAGCACAGGCAGGCGCGCAATGTTAAGGGGAGTGGGCGCATGGTGGCGGGCGCTCTGGAGAGCACGCCAGAGGAAGGCCATGCGGAGACCAGGCGTTTGCCGCGCTGGCTGGCGCTTGCCGCCGCCCGCCAGCAGGGCCGAGGATTCCTCTGGTGGCCCATCGCACTCACGTTCGGCATATGGATTTATTTCGTGCTCGAGAACGAGCCGTCGCAAATCTTGGCTGCCACCATCGCGACGGGCGCGGTGGTGCTCATGTGGTTCGGCCGCAGCACGCCCATCGTCATCCTCGCTGCCCTTGTTTTAGCAGGCTTCAGCCTGGCCAAGTTCCGCAGCGAACTCACCGCCACTGAACTGTTGCGCGCCGGCACGGCGGAGGTCTTGGTAACCGGCCGCATCGCTTCCGTCGATCAGGCGAGCCGGGGCCGCCTCACCATCATTCTTGCACCCGATGCCATCGAGGGCGTCGCTGCTGAGAGACTTCCCCGCCGCCTGCGACTGTCGTCGCCGCTGAAGCATGGTCAGCCATTGTCCGGCACCCGCGTCTCGCTCAGGGCCCGGCTGCAGCCCCTGCCAAGTCCGGTCCAGCCCGGTGGCTTCGACTACGGCCGCCAGCTGTGGTTTGAATCGATCGGCGGCACCGGGCGGGTCACCGCGCCGATCACCGCAATCGATGCCAATGTGCCATGGCGCGCCCGCTTCGAGGCCGCACTTGCCGATATCCGCGCCGCCATCGGCCGCCGCATCCATGCCGTGCTGGAGGAACCCTATGCCTCGTTCGGCGAAGCCCTGATCACCGGTGAGCGCAGCACCATTCCCAACGCCCTAAATCAAAGCCTTCTGGCGTCAGGCTTGTTCCACATCCTGTCGATCTCCGGGCTTCACATGTGGCTGGTGGCGGGCAGTGTGTTCTGGGGCGTCCGCGCCACGCTGGCCTTGTTCCCGCCCCTGGCCCTGCGCTGGCCGATCAAGAAGTGGGCGGCGGCATCGGCTCTCGCCATGGGCCTGTTCTACATGCTGCTGGCCGATGGCGGTGTCGCCACCCAGCGCTCGTTCCTGATGATCG
>JANPCS010000464.1:0-7656 GCA_031431065.1 Hyphomicrobiales bacterium
TCAGCAGCTGATCACACCTCACCCTCAGTTCGTCTAGCGGCATGAAAACGATCCGTTCGTGAAGATGAAATGCGGGTGCTCGCTGGAGTGTGAGTTCGGTCATGATGCCCAGCATACCGATTGAGCATTGAGCAGCAGCCATCTCGCCAGGAGTCTTATCGAGTGAGAGTTCACGGATTTTGCCATCGGCATCGACGAGACGACAGGCGGACAAGACTGAGGAAAAACTGCCGAGAGTTTGGCCCGATCCATGGGTGGACGTTGCAACAGCACCCGCAATCGTCTGGGTGTCGATGTCGCCCTGATTTTTCAGCGCGAGGCCAGCCTCCCAAAGTGGCGCCCCCAATTCAGCAATCGTGGTATGCGCTTTGACCCTCGCTGTTCGTGACGTCTTGTCTATGGCGGTGATACCCCTCAGCCCACGGGTATCGAGCAATATGCCGTCTGTGCAGCTGACAGGAGTAAAGGAATGTCCAGTCCCCGGCGTCCTCAGACGAAGCCCGGAACGCGAGGCCTCGACTATGGCCGTCTCGACATCTTGCTCGTTTGACGCTTCAACGATACGTGCGGGTACACAGCTTTGATTGCCGACCCAGTTTGTCCATGCGGGGGCTTGCAGCTGGAAGCCTTGGAAGTTCTTTGTCATGCTCGACCCCTCTCAAGTCACACAGAAAGCAACAAGGTTCGATTTGGACGCCAAGATACTCGCAACTCTGCTCAATACCATCATAGGCAGTTAGAAAGTACGGCACAAAGAATTTGCGCAAGTCCTCCTCCCGGGCACAGGGATAGATTACGATGACACTTTACTTATTTCTCGTTCTGCCTTTTGCGCGGTTGGCCGAGGGCCCGGTTTGCGGCGGGCGAGGGGTCTGGAGGTGGCGGCTTCGAGGGCGGCGATGAAGGTGGGATCGCCGAGGGGGCGGCCCGATTGCTCGGCTTTCCGGAGCCGGGCCGCGGCGTCTGCCTGCGCCGATTGGCTGGCGAGATAAGTAGCGAAATCGGGAAAACGCGAGAGCATTGGCCAGGTGACGGTGAGCCCGTCCGGCTCGTCCGCGAGATAGGCCTGGGCGCTGGACCAGCGCCAATCCGCAGGCGCCGCGGCAAGGCGGGCGCGCACCGGGTTGTCGATGACATAGGCGACAGCTGCCGCCAAATGCGCCTCGTCCATGGCCACCGATCCGAAACGGGATTGCCAGAGGTGGCCGGTCCAGCGTTCGCGGGCGTTAATGCGGCGGGTGTAGCGGCGGTGTGCCTCGGCGAAGGTGCGCGCGAGGCCATCGGCGCGCGACGGCACGGCGACGAAATGCACATGATTGGGCATTAGGCACCAGGCCCAGATCTCGGTGCCCGCCTTGCGGGCGGCGGCGGCAATGAGGTCGATATAGGCCGCATAATCCGCGTCATTGAAAAACACCGTCGCGCGCCGGTTGCCACGCTGGGTGACGTGATGGGGGATGCCGGGAACAACGACGCGAGCGAGGCGGGCCATGACACAACGCATAGCAGAATGGAGGGATAAGTAAAGTGTCCCCGACCTAAGTAAAGTGTCCCCGACCTGCCCGACCTGCTAAGTAAAGTGTCCCCGACCTGCCGACCTGCCTGCCGGCGGCTTGGGGCCTCAGGCGGAGTTTGCTCCACGGGGCTGGCGGAAGGCCTTCAAGCGGAATGCAAGCGCACGGATGGTGGCTTTGACTGGCTCGACGACCTCCATCTGGGCAAAGACGCCCGCTACGCTTTCCGCATGAATATGGACCCGCGCGATCCTGCTTGGCTGTTGCCGGCTGTTCGATCCGCCGACTTCGGCAACCGAACTCAAACCCAAGGCTGCGGCAATGCCCGCTGTTTCGCGGCCGTGGTGGCCGAAGGGATAAGAAAACGAAGCGATTGGACCTAACTTTGGTTGCAGGAGTGCCTGCGTTTCGGCGATCTCGGCATGCTGATCGGCGGCGCTGAGCCGCGACAGATTGGGGTGGGTCGCGGTGTGATTGCCAAATGTAATACCATGCCGGCGCATTTCCATGATTTGCTTCCAGTCGACATAGAGCGCGGCCTGCCGGCACAGGTTCTCGCTGGAAATCCCGGTAAGTTTCCGCACGTTCTCCAGAAGCTTCTCGATCTTCTCCTTATCGTAACCAAGGCGCGCCGCGGAGACGATTTCCTCCGGCAAGGCAGATGCCGGCAGGCCGAATGCCGCCGCCGCGAGATCATGGCTCGCCGCCTGGTGCACGCGCAAAAAGTAATTGAGCTCATTGACCCATACGAGGGCGGCGTTATCGATGACGCGGCCAATCAGATAAACCAAAGCAGGACAACGATGTTTCTTGAGAATGGGAAATGCATCGGTGTAAACTGATGCGTAGCCGTCATCAAAAGTTATGGCGGCGGCGCCAGCCGGAGCGTTGGAGCCGGTCAGATCTTCAATGCTTGTGATGGTGTAGTGTCTGGCGAAATACGCAAGATGCCGATCGAACGCCGCGGGCCCGATCGTACACTGAAGGCCCGCCGTGTAAGCGGTTTCGGATTCGCTTACGTCATGATAGAGCGCAACCTTTGGCCGATGGCGGCCCAACCAGATGATCAGCGTGTGTAGCCCCGCATGATAAAGGAGCACTCCGAACAGAAACAACAGCCTATTTGCGTATCGTGCCATTGGTTTCTCCGCGGAAGTCCCTGATCAATCCATTTCCGATGTTTTTCTCCGCAATCAGCTCGGACCAGAGCGTCCGTTCGATCGAACGGTACTCGCGTCCCGTGTCCAGGTTCTGGGGCATGGCCGCGGCGTTGCCAGCAGCTTCATCGCGTATGGCCTTCTCGAACAGGGGAGTGCCGATGCTGACGCATTTGGCGAACAGCGAATCCTCGGTATCGTCAGGGCTGAACGCCGGTTTTGCGGTGGCGAAGATGGCGCCGGCATCCAGCCCGGAGTTCAGCCGATGAATGGTGACGCCGACATGTTCCGGTTCTGCGTTGTACAATGCCCAGAAGATCGTGTCAGAGCCGCGGTACAGCGGGGAAAGCCCGGTGTGCATGTTGATGATGCTGACTTTGGCTTGAGCGATTACGGCTTGCCCGATGACCATGGTTCCATACACTGCGATGATATCAGGCTGCAACTCGCGCAGGAGCTCCAGGCACTGTGGGCCATTGTGCGAAGGCACGCGCCGCACGATGTTTGAATCCGGCATTCGTCCGTCTTCGCCATCAGGAAAGAGAACGCGGGCGTAGGTGTCTTGCCGTGCTGCACGGCGCCCATTCAGCCGATGCCGCAAAATCAGCAAGGAACGCGACAGAATTTGCCAAACAGAATAGCGCTTGAAATAGTACCTGGCCTTTTTCAAGAGCGGCCTCGGCAATCCCGTGGCGACAATTATGGCGGTCAACTCGGGGCCAAAGGCGGCGCGCAGGCGATGCGCGACGTATCGATGCTGGACTTCGCCGTCGGGTGAATGAGCCGTGAGCAGCACCAGTTTCATTGCACGGCGCGATATTGTTCAGTGATGATCATCGGCGACAGGTCATAGGTAGGGCACCGGAAATTGTAAAGCCAAGCTTCGGGACGCATTTGCCTGCAGCATGCCGGCCGCGCCCGCCCGCCGGCATTTGCACGGAGCCGAAACTGTTGTAGACGCCGTTCGGCAATGTTGAAACCTCTCGCCAATTCAAGCGATGAACGCGCCAGCCGCTGGGGCACGCGCGGGACGGCGGGCGTGGGTTTTGCCGGACTGTTGGAATTCGTCAACATCTCGAAAATGTTCGGGCAGACCGCGGCGGTGAAGGATGTGAGCCTGCAGCTGCATCCAGGCGAGATTGCCTGTTTGCTCGGGCCATCGGGTTGCGGCAAGACCACGCTTCTCAGAATCGCCGCCGGGATCGAAAAACCGGATCAGGGCCGGTTGCTGTTTGACGGACGCGAAATGGCGGGGCCGGGGCGTTTCGTGCCGCCGGAAAAGCGCAAGATCGGGTTGATGTTTCAGGATTTCGCGCTGTTTCCGCATCTGTCCATCCTCGACAATGTGGCTTTCGGCCTCAAAAACCTGGGGCGCGAGGAAGCCCGCAAGATCGCTCTTCATGCTCTTGAACGGGTGGGCCTGGCTGCCATAGCCGCGCAATATCCGCATCATCTCTCGGGCGGCGAGCAACAGCGCGTGGCGCTGGCCAGAGCCGTGGTGCCACGGCCGCAGGTGATGCTGATGGATGAGCCGTTCTCCGGCCTCGACCAGCGCTTGCGCGAGTCGGTGCGGGCCGAGACGCTGACGCTATTGCGCGAAACCCGGGCCTCCTGCCTGCTGGTGACCCATGATCCCGTTGAGGCCATGGGGCTCGCCGACCGCATCTTCCTGATGCGGCAGGGGAGACTGGTGCAGGCGGGGACACCGGAAGACCTCTACCGCCAGCCGGCCGATGCCGCGGCGGCGCGGTTCTTTTCCGATGCCAATGAAATCAAGGGCAGGATCAAGGACCGCCTCGTGGATACGACGCTCGGGAGCTTTGCCGCACCTCCTGGCGCCTCGGGAATCGAGGGGCTGGTGATGATCAGGCCGCAGGGCATCGGGCGGGCAGCGCAAGGCGAAGGCGTCGAGGGGCTGGTGACGCTCGCGCGGTTTCAGGGCGATGACGTGCGCTGCAGCGTGATGTTCACTGGCGTGGACGAGCCAATGACCGCATTGATCGGGGCGCGGATGGCGCCGGCGGCGGGGGAAACGGCGTGGTTCAAAATCGATCCGAGCCACGTTTTTGTGTTTGAAAACCGCAGTCGAGACACCATCTCCTGATAGGTGTGGCTTTGGTTGCGGCGCGCAAGGCTTTCTGCTTTAGTGCCGCGAAATGTCGAGGAGGGGGAAATCCTCTCCGCCAAGAGGGAGTTTTTCATATGGGTTCGTTGTCGATCTGGCACTGGGCGTTGGTCATTTTGGTTGTCATGCTGCTGTTCGGCCGCGGCAAGATTTCCGACCTGATGGGCGACGTTGCGAAGGGAATCAAGAGCTTCAAAAAGGGCATGGCCGAGGACGAACCGGCCACCGCAAGCGGTGAAGCCAAGACGCTTGAGCAACAGGCCGCCGTGACGGCCGATCCCGAGAAGACCAAGAGCTGAGGCAGACCGGCGCGTTTCAGCGGCGGCGGTAACCCATGTTTGACTTTGGCGTCGGCTATACGGAAATGTTCTTGATTGCCGTTGTGGCAATCATTGTCATTGGACCCAAGGAACTGCCCGCGGTGTTGCGGACGCTTGGCAAATCACTGGCCAAGATGCGCGGCATGGCGCGCGAATTCCAGGGCCATCTCGACAGCGCCATGAAAGAAGCCGGGCTCGACGATGTGAAGAAGGAACTGAACAACCTCAAGAACATCAACCCGATGGAGACAATCAAGAAGGACGTCGTCGCCGACGTGAAGAAGCAGGAAGACGATTTCAAGAAGCTGTTCGGCGACGCGCCGGCCGCTGACGCGGCCAAGCCCGCCGCATCGACCCAGGCGCCGGCATGAGCAAGTCGGACATCGACGCTTCGGAAGCGCCGCTGATCGAACACCTGATCGAACTCAGGACGCGGTTGATCTGGTGCGTGCTGGGCTTCATCGCCGCCTTCATCTTCAGCTTTTATTTCTCGACGGAAATCTTCGGCTTGCTGATTCTGCCCTTCAAGTGGGGAACCGGTGTCGATCCCAAGCTGATCTCGACGGAACTGCTGGGCTTCTTCATCGTCAAGCTGAAGATCGGGTTCTTCGGCGGGCTGTTCATCGGCTTTCCGCTGATCGCCACGCAGATTTACAGGTTCGTGGCGCCGGGCCTCTATACCAACGAGAAGAATGCCTTTCGGCCCTATCTGATGGCCACGCCGGTGTTCTTCATTCTCGGCGCCTGCCTGGTCTATTTCTTCCTGCTGCCGGTGGCGATCACCTTCTTCTATTCGCTGGTTTCCGATCTCGATGTCGAGCTGATGCCGGACGTGAAGGCCTATCTCGATTTCGTCATGATGCTGATCCTGGCCTTCGGACTATGCTTCCAGCTGCCGGTCATCCTGACGCTTCTGGGGCAGATCGGCATTTTGACTTACGACCAGTTGAAGAAAGGCCGCAAGTTCGCCATCGTCGGCGTGTTCATCGTCGCCGCCGTGCTGACGCCGCCCGATCCGATCAGCCAGATCGCCATGGCGGTGCCGCTGATGCTGCTCTACGAGCTTTCGGTTCAAGCGGTGCGCCTGATCGAGTTCCGCCGCAAGCGCCGCGAGGCCGCCGAAGAGGCCAAGGAAGCGGCGGCGGGGTAGTTGACTAGCCTTTGCGTGTGGGCTCGTGCCATCCTATAGGAGTGCCCGCGATAAGGGATTCCACGCCATGCACGACATCAAAGCCATCCGCGACAATCCGCAAGCGTTCGACACGGGGCTGGCGCGGCGTGGGATGGCGCCATTGTCGGGTGAGCTTTTGAAGATCGACGCCGAACGGCGCGACCACATGCAGAAGCTGCAGGACGCGCAGGCGCGGCGCAATGCGGCTTCGAAAGACATCGGTGAGGCGATGAAGGCCGGCGGCAAGGTCAAGGCCGAGCAGCTCAAGGCCGAGATGGGATCGATCAAGGAGTTCATCGCCTCGGGAGAAGCGGTGGAACGCGAGTTGAACCAGCGGCTGGAGACAGCGCTGGCCAGCATCCCCAATCTGCCGCTCGATGAGGTGCCCGACGGCAAGGACGAGACCGGCAACATCGAAGTGCGGCGCTGGGGCAAGCCGCCGGAGTTCGCTTACGAGGCGCGCCAGCATTTCGATATCGGCGAATGGTTGGGGCTGATGGATTTCGAGACCGCCGCGAAGATTTCCGGGGCGCGTTTCGTGGTGATGAAGGGACAGTTGGCCAGGCTGGAGCGGGCGCTGGCGCAGTTCATGCTGGACCTGCAGACCGGAACCAACGGCTACACCGAGCATTACGTGCCGTTCATGGTGAATGATGCGGCGGCGTATGGCACCGGGCAATTGCCGAAATTCGCCGAGGACCTGTTCCGGACCACCGACGGCCGCTGGCTGATCCCCACGGCGGAAGTCTCGCTCACCAATCTCGTCCGTGAACGGATCATCGAGGAGAAGGAGTTGCCGCTGCGCATGACCGCCTATACGCCGTGTTTCCGCGCCGAGGCCGGAGCGGCGGGGCGCGATACGCGGGGCATGATCCGTCAGCATCAGTTCTCGAAAGTCGAGTTGGTCTCCGTCACCACGCCGGAACAGTCGCGCGACGAACTCGAGCGCATGACCGGCTGTGCCGAGAGCGTGCTGCAGGCATTGGGACTGCACTACCGGGTGATGCGGCTGTGCGCGGGCGACATGGGGTTTGGCAGCCGCATGACCTATGATCTTGAAGTGTGGCTGCCGGGGCAGAATGCGTTTCGCGAAATCTCATCGTGTTCTGTATGCGGCGATTTCCAGGCGCGGCGTATGGATGCGCGCTACAAACCCAGTGACGGCAAGGGCACGCGCTATGTGCACACGCTGAATGGCTCGGGCCTGGCTGTCGGGCGGACCATCGTGGCAATTCTCGAAAATTATCAGAATGTCGATGGCTCCGTCACAATTCCGGTGGCGCTCAGGCCTTACATGGGTGGCGCTGAACTGATCACGAGGGCTTGAGACATGCGTATTCTGGTTACCAATGACGACGGCATTCATGCA
>JANPCS010000465.1:0-2905 GCA_031431065.1 Hyphomicrobiales bacterium
TTGGAAGCCCTGCTGCCGATGATGTTGTCGTCTCCTTGCGAGCCGATGACGTTTTCGAAGCCGGAGAATGTCGAGTTGAAGAAGCCGAAGGAGGCGATGGAAAGATCGATGGTCGCGCCCGACAAGTTGTCCTGGCTGAAATCGATGGTGTCGCGCCCGGCACCACCGGAGAAGGTGGCGTAGTTCGCAAAGGTGCAGACCAGCGTATCATTGCCAAGGCCGCCGCTGGCCGTGACGCCAGTCCCGCCGGTCAGTGTGTCGTTGCCGGTGCCGCCGAAGATGGAACTGTAA
Organism: Hyphomicrobiales bacterium; assembly: GCA_031431065.1. Classification (GTDB taxonomy): domain Bacteria; phylum Pseudomonadota; class Alphaproteobacteria; order Rhizobiales; family Aestuariivirgaceae; genus Aestuariivirga. Next base: position 292 of record JANPCS010000465.1, read on the forward strand.
TTGTTGCCGGTTATGGTGTCGCCGCCGGAAAGCCCGTTGAAGCTTTCGCCGCCAAGGATGCCGCTGGCAAAGTCGAAGAACTGGGTGCCCAGCGCCACCTGGGTGATGCTGCCGCTGCCGCTAACGATGCCGTTGGTGAAGTTGAGATTGGTGAGGCTCGATTGGCCATTGGCGCTACCTGGGCCGCCCGTTCCGGCAGTCACGGTGCCGCCCGTACTGTCGTTATCGGCGGTGCCGGACATGGTGCCGATGTTCAGAACGCCAAGAGCCGCCGATCCGCCATCGCCCACGCCACCATTTCCGCCGATGGCGGTTCCTCCCGAAATGGCAACCTGGTCGAGCATCAATGTCGCGAAATAGGAGTTGAATACCGCGCCCGCTGCATGTGCGCCATCAGTGCTGGAGCCAACGCCAACATCGTCCCCATTCCGACCAGCCGCAATATTGCCGGAGAAAACGGTTTGGATGATCGTCATTTGCCCGGCGTTGACAATTGGCCCTGTAGGGCTGTTACCGCCAACAGAACCAGCCAGTGTCGAGCCATTGCCGGAGACTACGCTGTAACTCAGCGTCAGCGTGCCATTGTTCTCGATGACATCGCCGCCGGTGAACTCATTGCCGCCCGTAAGGTTCAGCGAGGTCAGCGCGGCGGTAGCGCCCGCCTGTACCGTGATCAGCCGGCTGTTGCCGCCACCGGAGATGGTGATGTCGGCGTCGCCGTCCTTGTTGGTGTCGCCGTTGATGCTGACGTCGCTCGACAGCACCAGTTCGCCTTGGAGTTCGATGGTCGATCCCGCCAGCGCCTTGTCGAAGACGATCTTGTCGGCCCCGGCGCTGCCATTGGCGAGCGTCAGTGCTTCCCGCAGCGAGGTCTCGCCATCATTGGCGATCTCGGTATCATTGCTGGTGGTGACGGTGATGGTCGCCATGGTGGACGTCTCCGGTTCAAATGAAATATTGCATGGCCCCGGCGAAGACGTTCAACTTTGAAGCAAATTTTGTCAATCTCTTTGACGGCGGTCAGATCTTCTGCGTCGGCTCCGGCATGGCGGTGGCCTGCTGTTCGCCGCCCTGGGCGACGATGCGGTAGGCCTTGGATTTCTGCAGGTCGCGCCAGAATGCGAGCTTGGAGTAACGCTCGAACAAGTCCGGCGGCAAGATGGTCTGGCGCTGGCGCGGCTCGACTTTCGGATGCACACGATGCAGACCATCGAGGCCAAGCTGGGCGTCGAATTCCGGCGCGTCATAGGCAACATTCGTGAAGTCATGCTCGAACCACGGTTCATCGAGGAACTGGTAGATCAGCTTGAACACGTCCGCCGGGCGATGCGTTACCAGATCATATTCAACCAGCACAATGCGCGCGGCGTGTTCGCTGAAACAGGCCTCGCGCAGCGCGTGCCAGGGAAAGCCCACCAGCCGGTTCGCATTGGCCAGTGCCTCAACGCGGGTATAGACGGTCGAGCGCTCAGCGGGGTTGTTGAACAGCTTGGTATTCTCAAACGCATTGGCGCGGAACTGGCGCTCGAGCGAGTCCATTACCCAGGCGACATCGCGCACGCAGCAGATCACTTTGGCATCCGGAAACAGAGTCATCAGGGCGGGAAGCTGTGCGCACCAGGCGCGGTTGGTATCGAAAATTACGTCCGCCTTGGTCTCGGCATAATAACTGTCGAACAAGCCGCGCAGCAGGCGGGCGCGCTGGGCGGTGTTGACCATGGTCGAGAGTTCGGTGCCGGCCGAGACCTGGGCGATGACACCTTCAAACAGCGAGGCAACCGGGCTCGACATGCCGGCATGGAAACGCGGGTTCTGGCGGAGAATGGCACCCATCAGGGTGGAGCCGGATCGTGGCAGGCCTGAAATGAAGTGATAGATGGCGGCCTCCCTTGAAATTCCGATACCTAAGTTCGAACTTAGCGGCAGGTCACGGCGATGGGCAAGGTCTGCTTCAGCCGTATAATTTGACTTGAGCCGCCGCCTTGCGTGGCGCACAACTGCGGCGTGATGATTGACCTCAACAAATGCTGCCGCGTGGTTTGCTGAAATGCGGCGACCGGCACTTGGCCGATTGATCACCTATGGGCTCCTCGGATTGTGGAGCCTGGTATGCCTGTTTCCACTCTACTGGCTGTTTGTCACCTCACTCAAGACGGGTGCCGATGTGGCGACCGGTCCGCGTTTTCTGCCCTTCGTCGATTTCACGCCGGTGCTCGATGCCTGGCGTTTCGTTCTGGTGCAATCCAACGACAAACTGCTGCCGCGCTTCATCAACTCCTGCATCGTCGCCAGTGCTGCCGCGTCGCTGGCACTGCTGGCCGGCGCCATGGCCGTATATGCGCTGACGCGGTTCCGCTTCCACCTGCCATGGTGGCGATCAGCGCCGGCCAATGGGCTGATGATGACCGGCTTTCTGGCAACCCGCCTGCTGCCGCCGGTGGTCTTGGTCCTGCCGCTTTATTTGATGGCGCAGGCCACCAGCCTGCTGGATACGCGCCTCGCCCTCGTCATCACCTATGCCGCGTACAATCTGCCGGTTGCCATCTGGCTGTTGCAGCCGGTGTTCGGCGCGCGCCGCAGCGAGCAAGAGGAAGCCGCCCAGCTCGATGGCGCA
>JANPCS010000466.1:0-2697 GCA_031431065.1 Hyphomicrobiales bacterium
CTGTCGCTGCCCATCGGCTTCATTCTGGCCTCGGCGTTTTCGGCGATGCTGGTTTATGCTCAGGAGCTCTTGCCCGGCCGCGTCGGCCTGGTCTCCGGCATGTTCTTCGGCCTGGCCTTCGGCTTTGGCGGCATTGGTGCCGCACTGTTGGGCGTCCTGATCGATCACACGTCGATCAATTACGTCTTCCAGATCTGCTCGTTCCTGCCGGCCATCGGCATCCTGACGATGTTCCTGCCCAGCGGCCGCGATCTGACGAAACAGCGTAACGCGGGTTGACGGGAGCGATATATACGCCCAAATATAGCGGTATCATGATTGAGCCCTCTCTCATCGATCCCTTTGGCCGCCACGTCTCGTACCTGCGCGTCTCGGTGACCGACCGTTGCGATTTCCGCTGCGTCTATTGCATGGCGGAAGACATGACCTTTCTCCCGAAGAAGGATCTGCTGTCGCTTGAGGAACTCGACCGGCTGTGCTCGGCCTTCATCGCCAAGGGTGTGAAGAAACTGCGCCTGACGGGTGGCGAGCCCCTGGTGCGCAAGGGCATCATGACGCTGGTCGAAAGCCTCGGCCGCCACCTGAAGTCGGGAGCGCTCGAAGAATTGACGCTCACCACCAATGGCAGCCAGCTGGCGAAGTATGCCGCTGAACTGGCCGCCCACGGGGTGCGGCGGATCAATGTCTCGGTCGATACGCTGGACGCCGCCAAGTTCAAGCAGATCACCCGCTGGGGCGATCTGGCCAAGGTGAAAGACGGGATCAAGGCCGCCCAGGCCGCAGGCCTTCACATCAAGATCAATGCCGTGGTGCTGAAAGGCGTCAATGACGGCGAGATCCCCGAGATGCTGCGCTGGGCCAATGGCGAGGGCATGGACCTGACACTGATCGAGACCATGCCGCTGGGCGATATCGACGGCGACCGCACCGACCAATATTTGCCGTTGTCTCTCGTCCGTGCCCAGCTGATGGACCAGTTCACGCTCGACGACATCGCATACAAGACCGGCGGACCGGCCCGCTATGTAAAGGTCAAGGAGACTGGCGGCCGTCTCGGTTTCATCACGCCGCTCACCCATAACTTCTGCGAAAGCTGCAATCGCGTGCGCCTCACCTGCACCGGCACGCTTTACATGTGCCTGGGACAAGAAGACGCCGCCGATCTCCGCGCCCCGCTGCGCGCCTCGGAGGGCAACGAACTTCTCAACACCGCCATCGACGAAGCGATCTCACGCAAGCCCAAGGGCCACGACTTCATCATCGACCGCCGTCACAACAAGCCCGCCGTCGCCCGCCACATGAGCGTTACCGGCGGGTGAAGAACCGCTACTTCGCCGCCGCTCTTGCCGGCTCCGGTGTGGGCACGCTCGGCGGCTTGATTGGCCTCGGTGGCGCCGAGTTTCGCCTACCATTGCTCATTGGTTTATTCCGGTTCGGGCCTCTGCCCGCGATCATCCTCAACAAGGCGACGAGCCTCGTCGTCGTCGGCTCGGCACTGCCGCTGCGCTTTGGCGCAGTGCCGTTCAATGACGTGGCGCCGCACTGGCCCATCATTCTCAATTTGCTGGCGGGCAGCCTGATCGGGGCGTGGTCTGGCGCAGCGTGGGCGACACGTCTCAATGCTCCTCTGCTCTATAAAATCATTTCCGTGCTGTTGGTGTTGATGGCCGCCGCCTTGGTCTTCGGGCACGGCTGGGGTGGGTCGGGCCAGCCTGCATTGCACGGGATTTGGCTGGCGATTGCGGGCATTCTGGCGGGCTTCGGCATTGGCGTGGTGGCTTCGTTGATGGGCGTTGCCGGAGGCGAGCTGCTGATCCCAACGCTGGTTCTCCTCTTCGGGCTTGACCTCAAGCTTGCTGGCAGCCTGTCGCTGGCGGTCAGCCTGCCGACCATGATCGTTGGCTTCACCCGCTTCAGTCGCGACGGAAGTTTTGCCGTTTTGAAAAGCGACCGGCGCTTCTTTCTGGCGATGGCCGCAGGATCGGTGCTTGGCGCCGGTCTCGGCAGCCTGCTGCTCGGAATCGTCGATACCAAGCTGCTCCTGCCGTTGCTGGCCCTGATATTATGCATTTCGGCCATCAAGGTCTGGCGGCACGGCGCGAAGAAAACCGAAGTTCAAGCTTGAGCCTACGCGGGGGCGGGTTGTTCTTTTAGACAGTGCTCTTGGCGCGCAAAGCGGGTTAAGGCTCGGCGATGTTCTCCCTTCCCCAAAACCAGGCTCTTCGCGCCGGGCTCTTCATGGTTCTGGCCATGGGGTCTTTCGTCATCAACGATACGCTCATCAAGATCATCGGGCAGAGCCTGCCGGTGGGCGAGATCATCATGATCCGCGGCTTCATGGCCTTCCTGGTCATCGCGGCGATCTGCCTGCAGCAAGGTGTCATCACCGGCATCTCGCACTTGACGGCCCCCGTGGTGATCGCCCGCAACTGTCTCGACCTCATCTCCACCATCGCCTTTGTCACGGCCCTCATGCACATGCAGATCGCCAACCTGACGGCGGTGATGCAGGCGGTGCCGCTCGCCGTGGCGCTGCTGTCGATGATTTTCCTCCGCGAACATGTCGGAACGGGCCGCATGACGGCGATCATCCTGGGCTTCATCGGCGTCGTCATGATCGTCAAGCCGTCGATTGCCTCGTTTAATGTCTACGAGGCGCTGGCCCTCATCATCGTCTTTGGCGTGGCGCTGCGCGAT
>JANPCS010000467.1:0-2079 GCA_031431065.1 Hyphomicrobiales bacterium
CGCCCATGCCCGAGGACAAGGCCAGCTGGATCGAATTTCCCTTGACGGTCCAGCGCGGCGGCAGCCGCGAAAACCACCTGGCGCGGGCCTTCCATGCCGATCTCCAAGGCGATTACAAACTGGTCGTCGGCCGCGACGTCGAGGCGCTGCGCCAGTTCGCCAACATTATCCGCCGCACCATCTACTATGCGCTGGTCATTGCCCTGGTGCTGGGATTGGGTGGCGGCTTGCTGATGAGCCGCAATTTCCTGCGGCGCGTCGATGCCATCACCGAGGCGAGCCGCACCATCATGGCGGGCAACATGTCGGGCCGCATGCCGGTGCAGGGATCGAACGACGAGTTGGACCGGTTGGCCCTGGCGCTGAACGAAATGCTCGACCAGATCGAGCGTCTGATGGCCGCCATGAAGGAAGTCTCCAGCAACGTCGCCCATGATCTCAAGACGCCGCTCACCCGCATCAAGGCGCGGGTTGAAGCAGCACTGCGCGCTGGATCGGAAGACGAGTACAAGTCGGCATTGGAGCGCACCGTCGATGAGTCCGACCGTTTGCTTGCGACTTTCAATGCGCTGTTGTCGATTGCCCGTGCCGAGGCCGGACAGTCGCGCCAGGACTTGGCCCTACTCGATGTGAGCACCATCGCCGGCGAGGTGGCGGAACTCTATGAGCCGATGGCCGAGGAGGAGGGCGGCACCCTGGTTTGCGATGCGCCGCAAGGCTTGAGCGTGCTGGGCGACCGCCAGCTTTTGTCGCAGGCACTGACCAATCTGATCGATAATGCCATCAAGTATGGCGCAAAACCGCGCGGCACCTTGCGCATTGCAGTGACCGGATGGATTGAGGCCGGCAAGGTGATCATCGCGGTGCGCGATCATGGCGAGGGTATTCCTCCCGAAGATCGGGAGCGGGTGACGGAACGCTTTGTCAGGCTTGATTCCAGCCGCTCCAGGCCCGGTAACGGCTTGGGTTTGAGTCTCGTGGCAGGTGTCATGAAGCTCCACAAGGGCACCTTGCTGCTGGAGGACAACCATCCCGGCCTCGCCGCCAAGCTGGTTCTTCCGCTCTACAAGCCATCCAGCTAAAAGCGGCCCATGCCGCAGCAACCGCTTCCGCCCGCCTTCGACACGATTGCCGTTCAACTGTTCCGCGACGGCTTCGCTGCTGGCCTCATCCCGGACGGCAGGTTCGAAGCCGCCGGCAACATCGCCGGCGGATCGCCGTTCTTGCGTCAGCTGATGCTGCGCGACCAGCACTTTGCCGGCCGTGTCTTCGGTGAAAACGCCGATGCCCTGTTGCACGAGCTGTTACGTGGGCTGAGCCAAGGAGCGCTTGAGACTGGGCAATCCGGGATCATGGGCCTGCTGCGCAAGGTCAAGGCGCGGGCGGCGCTGTTGATTGCGGTGAGCGACATTCTGGAACACTGGACAGTCGAGCAGGTGACTGCCGCTCTCACCAGGCTTGCCGATGCGCTGTTGCAAACAGCACTCGACTGGCTGCTGCGCGACTATCTGAAAGCCGGCAAAATTGGGCTCGCCGACCCCGAGAATCCATCCTTGCACTGTGGCTATGCCGTTCTCGCGATGGGTAAGCAAGGGGCGTTTGAACTCAATTACTCGAGCGATATCGATTTGATCGTTCTCTACGATGCCGCATCGCCCCTTCTGCCGCCGGGTGCCGACACGGCGAGTTTTTTCGTCCGCCTGACCAGGCGCCTGGTGCAGCTGATGCAGGATGTGACCGAGGATGGTTATGCCTTCCGCACCGACTTGCGCTTGCGCCCTGACCCGCGCGCCACGCAAGTCGCGATCTCCATCGAAGCGGCTGCGCTATATTACGAAAACCAGGGCCAGAACTGGGAACGCGCCGCGATGATCAAGGCGCGGCCGGCGGCGGGTGACCTGGATCTCGGGAAGGAATTTCTCGACCGGTTGCAGCCATACATCTGGCGGAAGTATCTCGATTTCGCGGCAATTGCCGACGTGCAGTCGCTGAAGCGGCAGATCCACGCCGTCAAGGGCCATGGCGAAGTCAAGGTGCGCGGCCATAATCTCAAGCTCGGCCGCGGCGGCATCCGCGAGA
>JANPCS010000468.1:0-3837 GCA_031431065.1 Hyphomicrobiales bacterium
CCTTTTCGCGGGAGTGGCGCCGCTTGTGGATCCAATCGGCAAAGTCATCATCGCAGATGCCCCGTGTCGCTGGGCTAGTGGAAACGTCGATGCGTTTCCACCGCGCACCAGCGATGACGTTCGTGCGGCCGAAACCGCGCAGCCGTAACTTAGGCGTCAACTTTTCGGTTCACCGCATATTGGATGAACCTTGCCATATTGAGTTTTTCACCGCCGACGTCATCACTTGGCGTCCATTGCGGATCGAGATTCAAATACGAGTGGGTATCTCCCAACATCATGCCGATCATGGTTTCGGCGATGATGCGACCGCCGACCGGGCCCAGAGCTGCGGTGTTCCCGGTCAACGTATTTTTCGCGCCCTCGGCCAGAATGTAGAGCCACAGCGGGGTTTTTTTGGCGAATGGTTTTGCCTCAAAGCCAAATTCGGAGAAATGTTTGGCATTCTTATTCCACTCCTCCATGTCTTCCGCCCTGCCAATCTTGCGCCACTCCTCCTCAAGCGGTTTTTCCGACATGGCCTTGGCGACGTCCTCGCCACATGGCAGGCGCATGGAGAAACCCCGCATGAGGTTGCGGAATGGCAGCATCGCCGAATTGCCCATGCCTTTGAATTCAGGCAGGTTGGCCAATGGATTTACCATCGAGGTATCGACTTTGTAGGAAGGCTGAACGCGGCCTTTGGTCAAATCATTGCCGGTCGACGACATCTTGAAATAAAGGTCCCATTCGATCGACCATTTGTCGATGATCGGTTTGAATCCGTTCAGGGCCTTCTCATCTATCACATCGAAGATCATCCGCCTGCCCAGGCCGTCAGACTCTTTGCCGTCCTTGTCGGGCTGTTCCGTGATCTTGTCGGCTTTCAAGAGTTCGAATGTGCGGCTCAGGCGGTAAACCGGACGCACCATAGAGTGGCCAAAGCGGAAAGCCGCAACGGAAAACTCGGTGGGAATGAATGGATCATTCTTCCATTCGTAAAATCGAAGTTTTGGCGGATCGGCATGAATTGACGTGCGCTTCACCAGATGTGGCAGGATATCGTTGACGAGGTCCTGGCCGACAATCACGGGCAGGTAATCGTGCAATACGATCCATTGATAGTGCCAACGCACCTCCTGCTGGAGCTCGGCAAATGTCAGATTTTTCCCGGTCTCGTGGTCGGTCGCGAAGCGGTTGTGAAATCGCATGAACAAGGTATGGAGCTGCGCCACGATGACATTTTCGTCGTTGCGCTTGTCGCCGATCAATGCGCGGCCCTTTGCGGCGCGTAGATGATCGACGGCCTTTTCATCGAAGTGCGGATTGCCCGGCACCTGGAGCTTGCGGCCAAGCTCAAAAAGCCGCTCATCGCCCGTAAACATGTAGGGCTGGTCGGCCGGGCCCCGGCCATAGACGCTGTCGAGGTCGAAACGTGGTGTCCGGAAGTCCGTGAGAGCTTCCGGGTCATTCAGCCGCTGCAGGGAACTGACGGGATCGAAGGTGATATCGTGATCGATGAACTGCCCGAGATAGGTATAACCAGCGGCGATGTTGGGGTTTTCTTCGCCATCCTCAACGGTCTCGTGGGTTGGCCCGTCATCTTCGGAGGGGGACATTGCAAGCGAGATCTCCTCGAGGACCGAGGCGATGGCATTTGGATCCAACGCGAATTCCGGGACCGAGCGGAACATGCGGCCAAAACGGCCTTCGAACAGCCGCGACTGCCGGGGAAGCAGGCTTCCGCGCACAAAGCCATGACTTGAAGCAGGTTTCATTTGTGTCTCCCTCTTGTGTTGTGCCCTCGGGAGTTGAATGCGCTGGTCATACCCACGCGTCATCATCCGTTTGAATGATGTTTGATATCTTCGGCAGAAGCCGTTCACCGCAATGGCGCGCCGAAAACTAAACGGTGGCGCTGCATGGTAAAACCGGCCAAACTTCCATGATCTTATGCCGAAATCCCTTCATATCGCCATTTGCGGTGCTGGTCCCGCTGGCCTTGCCGCCGCCCTGGCGCTCCGCTCCCAAGGCCATCGCATCTCGATCTTCGATCAGTTCGAAAGGCCACGGCCTCTGGGTTCGGGCCTCATCCTGCAACCGACCGGACTCGCCGTGCTCGACTGGCTGGGCGTCGGCACGCGCATCCGCAACCTTGGCGCGCGGATCGACAGGCTTTATGGCAAGGCCTGTGGATCAGGCCGTGTGGTGCTCGATGTGCGCTATGCGGCGTTGGGCGAGGTGCGGGGATTGGCGGTGCATCGGGCAGCACTGTTCAATGTTCTCCAAGATGGCGTGCAGGCCGCCGGGATCGAGGTCAAAACCCGGAGCGAGGTCAAGGGCTTGGACGGAACTTCGGTGATCCTGAATCAAGGCCGCCGCGAAGGACCTTTCGATCTTGTCATCGATGCGCTGGGGGCCAATTCGCCGCTTCTCGGACATGCGGCGGGGCCGGACTATCGCTCCGGGCTCGCTTACGGCGCGATCTGGGCGAGCTTGCCGTGGCCTTCGACGCCGTTTGATCCACATGCACTGGAGCAGCGTTATGACAAGGCCTCGGTGATGATCGGGGTGTTGCCGATCGGCTCGGTTGATGAACAGCAAGCCCGGCAGACGGCATTCTTCTGGAGCCTGAAGGTGGCGGATTTTGCGGCTTGGCAGGCGGACGGACTGGAAGGGTGGAAAGCTCTGGTGCGCGGATTGTGGCCGGAAACCTCCGCGCTGCTGAACAGCATCGTCAGCCCCGAGCAGATGGTCCTGGCGCGTTACGATCACCACACCTTGGCGCTGCCCTTTGGCCGGCGGCTGGCGTTTATCGGCGACAGCGCCCATGCCACCAGCCCGCAACTGGGGCAGGGCGCCAACATGGCGCTGCTCGATGTGTTCGCGCTGACACAGGCGCTGAAGGAAAGCCAGGATTTACCAACCGCACTGGATGCTTATGCGCGAAAGCGTAGGTTGCACGTGAAGCTCTATCAAGGCCTGTCGCGGGTTTTCACGCCGTTTTATCAGTCGGATTCGCTTGTTTTGCCACTGTTTCGCGATCATCTGGTGGCGGCTTTGAGCCGGGTGCCACATGTGCAGCGGCTGCTCGCCTCAATCGTTTCCGGCCAGCTTGGCCTCAGCCGTTCGCTGACAACTCGCTGACAGGGCTCGTCAGGCAACTGGTGGCGGTTGGATGTTACCCCTTTGTCACAAGCGATCTGGGGGCGATACCATGAACATGACGCCGATAGCGGCCGATGATGTCTTCACAGCCACGCAAGGGGCATTCACCACCACCATCAGCGGCAATCTCGGCACCAACAATGGCGGCGGTGTTGACAGCGACCCGGATGGAACGCTGCTCGGCTGGTGGTCCAATCCATTCGACCCACACGGCAACGGCGACCGGTTCCTCGGCGCTTTCTTCAGCAATGGCGAACTGGCTTTCCTGACCATTGCCGGCACGGTCTCCTATCCCTTTCCGCAGATTGTCAAGGCGACGCTCGTCAACACGGCGCAAGGTGGCCAGGTCATCCTGAGCACCAACGGCAGTTTTACTTACACGGCGCCCAAGGGCTTCAGTGGCACCGACTGGTTCGACTATACGCTGGTCGACGGCGAGTTCGGTTTCGACACCGGGCGCGTGACGTTCGCCAACCACGCCGTCGAGGAGCTCACCGGGCGGCCCGCGCGCGAGCTGCTCGGGCGGGCGCTCGCCAACATCATCCCGGCGGCGGGCCACGTGCTCGCGCAGTCGCAGGAGGAGGGCCCGATCCACCGCCACGAGCTGCCGTTCATGCGCGTCGACGGCGGGCTGATGCAGCTCGGCCTGTCCGCGTCGCCCTACCTCGGCGGCGGCGCTGCAGCGACGGG
>JANPCS010000469.1:0-4286 GCA_031431065.1 Hyphomicrobiales bacterium
TGCACGACGGCCTCCTTCAACTGCAGGCCAGACATGAAGGCTGGAAAATCGCGAAATGCGGGTAAGATGTGTGAATCCCTTAGCCACAAGGGGGAGGGGAATCAAAGCAAACTCATACCGGCCTCAGGCCTCGAAGGCCAGCACCGCGAGAACGATCTCGGCGAGCGCCGATACCCAGACGCCCGAGACGAATAATTCAAGCCGCGGATAGAGTGACCGATCACCCGTCCGCATCATGCGGCCCGCAGTCATCCGCGCCAACCCGTGGCACAGGGTCAGCAGCACGACGAAACCGAGTTTCACCATAAACCAGACGTTAAGCTGGTCCATGGGCGGCAGTTGCGTCCACAAGCCGATGCCGGTGATCCAGATCGCCAGGATGACGATGTCGGCAATGCGCGCCAAGACCCGGCGCAAGCCCGCCAGCGCCTTGGCCCGCTCACCGCTTTCGCCTGATGCAAAGCGCAGGTTGACATAGTTGGAAATGCTCATGCCGGTGCCGGTGGCAATGGCAATCAGATGGGCGATGAGAAGAATTGTCTTCATGTCAGAGTTCTAGCACACCCGACATGATTTGCACGGCCTGACCGGCAACCCTGACGGCGCTCAATTTGCCACCCGCCACATCGGCTTCGAGCGAGAGATCGGACGGCCGCCCCATCTCATAACCCTGCTCGATCTGCCAGCGGTGCGTGCCGTCCTTCAGGGCCTCGGCACCGAGCAATTGCGCGGCCAGCAAGGCGGTGGCCGAACCAGTGGCGGGGTCCTCGGGAATGCCACCTGTGGGAGCGAACATGCGGGCCCGAAATGCCGTGCCGGCACCATCTCCACCTCGGGTATAGAGATAGGCGTTATCGACACCCAACGGTTCGATGAGCTTTGACCAGTTCGGTTCGATCACCCGTGACCGCGACAGCGCGGCGCGCGAATTGACGGGCACATAAAAGTATCTCGGCCCGCCCTGAAACAGGCCAATTTCATGGCCGAAAAATCCAATATCTCCGATGTCGAGCGCAAGTGCCTCCGCCACTTCTGCCTTCGACGGCAATGGCATGTCGATGGCGAACGGCACAATGGGTGCGGTGAACTGGGCGCGCGGCACATCGCCGATGCGCGAGACTTTCACCGGCACCAGCCCCGCCACTTCTTCCAGTGTGATGGTCGTCTCAAACGAACAGCCGGGCTTGTTCTTCTTCTCGGCCAGGAAGATGGCACTACCCACCGTCGGATGGCCCGCAAACGGCATTTCGCCGCCGGGAAAGAAGATGCGGACGCGCGCCGTGTTGGCCTTGTCCAAGGGCTTCATGATGAAGATCGTTTCCGACAGGTTGAACTCGCGGCAAATCGTCTGCATCTGCGCCGTCGTCAGATCGTCGGCGTCTTCCACAATGGCCAGCGGATTGCCGCAGAATTTCCGCGCGGTGAAAACGTCATAGGTGTGGAATGTCAGCTTCATGCACCAACTTATGACGCAAACTTAGGTTGGCGGCAACCGGAACATTGTCCCGATTGCCACGATCCTCCGTCTACGGAATGCTGCGATGCCGGCGGTGAAAATATCCGATGATGTCCTGCGCGTAGCCGGGCATACGCGCATCAACCTGCGTACCGTTCCACGCTGCTTCGATGGCGGCGAGTTCCGGAGTTTCCTCAAGCGCCTGATGCCGCGCGAAACGCGCCTGCATCTGGGCGAAACTCAAGGCAAAATCATAGCGCCGGGCCAGGGCCAGCCGCGGTCCCTCGAAGATCGCCACCATCTCGCCGGCCCGCGCCTCAGCAAGGTCGAGGCCCGTCTCTTCCAGCAACTCGCCGCGCATCGAGCCCGCGACATCGACTGTGCCATCGCTGCCGATGTCCTTCGGCTCCAGCGTGCCGGATGGCGGATAGGCCTTGCCGGCATTGAGCGTCCAGCCGCTCATCACGCCAATCAGCAAGGCGCCGTCATTCGAAAACACGGCGGGCACACCGAAGCAATTGCGCACCGATTGATCGGGCCTGCCCCAGTCGCGCCAGGCGATGAAGCTGGCATAGTCGGATTTCACCAGTGTGGCGATGAAGACGCCATCGCGGACTTCAGCCTCGGTGCACAGCAGCACCTCGCCATTCCACAGCGCCGGTTTTTCGGCCGCCACAAGTTGCCAGTGGCGGCCGATTTCAGCGCGATACTTCGCCGCAAAGTCCCAGCCCGCGTCCGAAACCCCGAGCCGCAACTCACTGACAGGGACGATGCGATTCATTTTAACAGCGCATCGAAAATGAGCTTGACCGATACCAAGGCGAGTGCTGCCTCGACGAGGCGGAAGAACAGCTTCTGGGGAATCAGCTCGGTGACTTTGTAGCCAACGAATGTCCCGGCAATGGCCACCGGCGACAGCATGGCGGCAATCTCGAGGTTGTTGGAATTGAACTGACCCAGCGCCCAATAAGGCAGCAGCTTCACCACATTGATGATGGCGAAGATGATGGTGCCGGTGCCGGCGTAGACCATCTTCTCCAGCCGCTGCGGCAGCACATACATCTGATACGGCGGGCCTCCGGTGTGCGAGACGAAGCTGGTGAAGCCGGCAATCGTGCCCCACAACAGCCCACGCGGAACATCCGCCTGCCGTGGCTTGCTATCGGCGCGCCGCATCGCCGCATTGATGCAGTAGAACAGGCCGACGGCGCCGACCAGCAATGTCACCACCCACTCCGGCGTGATGCGGGCGGTGGCCCAGCCAACGCCCACCCCGAAGGTCATCGCCGGCAGCAGGATGATCATGTTGCGGCGGTCATAGTGCCTGCGATAGGCCCACAGGCCCACCACGTCGCTTACGATATAGACCGGCAGCAGCAGGGCCGCGGCGGCCACCGGCGGCATGACCAGCGCCAGAATGGGCACGCTGAGGACGCCGACCATCGGCATGCCGCCCTTCGCTGCGCCGACGACAAACGCCGCCAGACCGGCGACGGCAAAAAACCAGACGCTCGCCTCCATCAAGGTGTTTCGGGACCGAGCGCCAGGGATGTGGGATCGAGCCCCAGATGGGCGGCGATCATTTCAACAACGAAGCCGTGGTCCTGGCGCTGCGGCACGCCTGAGACAGTGACAGCGCCGACCACCCCGGTGCCGGCGATGTGAATGGGAAAGCCGCCGCCGGCCGGCGCGTAATCCATGGGGTCAAGGCCGCGCGAGGCATCGAATGCGCGGCCCTGCTTCGCGTATTCGCGCCCCACCCGATAGGACGATTTGTGGAAGCGCATGACGGTGTTGACCTTGCGCCTGACCCAATCCGGATTTTCGGGCGTCGAGCCGGCAAGTGCCGCGTAGAACAGCGGCCGGTTGCCGATGCGGATATCGATGACGAAAGATAGCTGGCGCTCGGCCGCAGCGGAACGCATGCGCGAGCCCAGCGCCCAGGCATCGGCCTCATTGAAGTGCTGGAAGCGCAACTGCTCTTCCTGGCGCGCGATCTGCGCAATGTCGCTGTCGAGACTCAAAAGTCATTCTCCCCCGTACCATCCCATTCTAGACCCGGCACAGCGCATTAAGATAGTGTTTAGGATAGTGCCAAATCGGCACTGTTTCTGGCACCGGCCCTGCATCGTTGATGGGACAAGTTCAACCTTTTGATGCGAGGACATTGCGCCATGGCGATCATTCCCAGCAATTTCGGCAGCAAGGCCGCCGGCAGCCCCGCCACCTCCAGGCCGAAATCGGCCGAGATGACGCCCGGACCTGGCTTCCGCATCCGCTGCAACATCGACCGGCCGCCGCCGCAGACGGTCAACATGTTCCGCGAATTCGAAACACCGGACATCTCCGACATCCTCAATCGCATGTACACGATGTCGTCTGAAATCCGGAACGTCGTCAACGGCAAGCCGCTGGCCGGCCCGGCCCTGACGGTCAAGGTGTTTCCCGGCGACAACCTGATGGTCCACAAGGCGCTCGATCTGGCCAAGCCCGGCGACGTCATCGTCGTCGACACCAGCGGCAGCCCGCGCAACGCCGTGTTGGGCGATCTTGTTGCCAACAAGGCCAAACATCGCGGCATTGCGGGCTTTGTCGTCGACGGGCTGGTGCGCGACCTGCCCGGCCTGATCGAGGCCGGATTGCCGATCTATGCGCGCGGCATCACCCCTTTCGGGCCATTGCACCGTGGCCCGGGTGAACTGAACTATGCGGTGAGTTGTGGCGGCATCGTCGTCAATCCGGGCGACATCATCGTCGCCGACAGCAGCGGCATCGCGGTGGTGCGCCGCGAGGTGGCGGGCGACACGGTGATGCGGCTTCGCGCCCATCG
>JANPCS010000470.1:0-3446 GCA_031431065.1 Hyphomicrobiales bacterium
CCAGCCAAGAGCGCCCGAGTGCACATGGCCGATGGTCCAATCGGTATAATGCGACAGCGAATTCACCGACTTGATCGACATCATCGGGCCTTCGAAGGTCGACATGCCGTAGAAGGCGACCGAGATCACCATCATGCGCAGCACGGGATCGGTTCTGAGCTTGTCCCAGGCGCCGGACAGCGTCATCAAGCCGTTGATCATGCCGCCCCAGGATGGCATCCACAGCATGATCGAGAACACCATGCCGAGCGTCTGCGCCCAATCGGGAAGAGCGGTGTAATGCAGGTGATGCGGACCGGCCCAGATATAGAGGAAGATCAACGACCAGAAATGCACGATCGACAGGCGGTAGGAATAGACCGGACGTTCGGCGCGTTTGGGGATGAAGTAATACATCATGCCGAGGAAGCCGGCGGTGAGGAAGAAGCCGACGGCGTTGTGGCCATACCACCACTGGGTCAGGGCATCCTGGACGCCCGAGAACACCGAATAGCTCTTCGAACCGAAGACCGACACCGGGATCGACAGGTTGTTGACGATGTGCAGCATGGCGATTGTCACGATGAACGACAGGTAGAACCAGTTGGCTACATAGATGTGGGGTTCCTTGCGCTTGAGCAGCGTGCCGAAGAACACCAAGAAATAGGCGATCCAGACGACGGTGAGCCAGAGATCGACGTACCATTCGGGCTCGGCATATTCCCTGGATTCGGTGACGCCCAGGAGATAGCCGGTGGCGGCCAGCACGATGAACAGCTGATAACCCCAGAACACGAACCAGGCGAGATTGCCGAAGGCCAGCCTGGTGCGGCAGGTGCGCTGGACGACGTGGAAACTCGTCGCCATCAGCGCGTTGCCGCCAAAGGCGAAGACCACGGCCGAAGTGTGCAGCGGGCGCAACCTGCCGAAATTGAACCATTCGAGATCGGGGTTCAAGCCGGGGTAGGCCAGTTGCAGGGCGATGACGATGCCAACGAGAAAGCCGGTCACGCCCCAGAACACGGTCGCGATGGCGCCGTAGCGCACCACGCCATCGAGATAGCCCGAGGTGTCGGGTGCTGGATTGTCGAAAGTCCTGGCCTTGTAGATCAGCGCCAGAATGGCGGCGCCCGCAAAGACGAACATGTGGAAGGCATAGGGTGCATCCACCGCCTGGGCGCCCATGGTTATGGCAAACAGCGCGAGTAACCCCCAAAGACCGAGTTGCATGAGTGTTCCAGCCGCCATGAGAGCCCCCTTTTCGAATGCCGTCAGGGTCAACGAATGCTGGGGAAGCCGGGCGCTGGCATTGACATGGATCAATCGCCGGGCAAGCGGCGCGCCTTGTTGTGGACGAATAGGACGAAAGTCGAAAGCCGCGGCAGAAGCCGCACCCTTGCATGCGGCTTGATTCATGGAGGCCTTGGCCCGATCATGCCCCCAATGATCGGAGAATGGACCATCGCCGCCGCCGGCCTCGTGTATCTCGGGGCATTGTTCGGTGTTGCCAGTTATGGCGACCGCATGGCGCGCAAATGGAGCGTCAGGACCGGGCGGCCGGTCATCTATGCGCTGTCCTTGGGCGTCTACTGCACGTCGTGGACCTATTTCGGCAGTGTCGGCATCGCATCGCGCACCGGTCTCGATTTCATTCCAATCTATCTCGGGCCGATCCTGGTTTTTGCGCTGGGCTGGAAGCTGCTGCAGCATATCGCCGCCATCACCAAGCGGCACAATATCGCGTCGATTGCCGATTTCCTGGCGGCTCGCTATGGCAAGAGCGAGGCGTTGGGAGCACTCGTCGCGGTGATCGCGGTGATCGGCATCGTGCCCTATATCTCGATCCAGTTGAAAGCCGTTTCGGCCTCGCTCGAAGTGCTGATCAGCGAGCCCGACTGGTCGCGCGAGTTCCTCAGGCCATCGACCGGGCTTGACGGGTTGTCGCTGCTGGTGGCGATCACCATGGGTATTTTCGCCATTCTGTTCGGCACCCGGCATATCGATACCACCGAGCACCAGGACGGCATGATCCTGGCGATCGCCCTTGAATCGCTGGTGAAGCTGGTGGCCTTTGTGGCGGTCGGCTGTTTCGTGGTGTTTGGTGTGATGGGCGGCATCGGGCCGTTCCTCGAGCGCGCCGCGGCCGAACCTGCCGTCACCTCGCTGTTTGCCGGCGGCCTTGATGGCGGACAGTGGCTGACCATGACGCTGCTGGCGTCATTCGCCATCGTGCTGCTGCCTCGCCAGTTCCACGTGGCGGCGGTCGAGAACACCAGCCGCGACGAGATCAAGCGCGCCGCCTGGATGTTCCCGGCCTATCTGGTGGCCATCAATATCTTCGTTATTCCAATCGCCGTGGCGGGCCTGCTGCTGCTGCCGCCGGGAGCCGATGGCGATACTTTTGTGCTGGCCTTGCCGGTGGCCGAGGGCAGCGAGCTGTTCGCGCTGGTGGCCTTTCTCGGTGGCCTTTCAGCCTCGACGGCCATGGTCATCGTCGAGTGCGTGGCACTGTCGATCATGGTGTGCAACAACCTCGTCGTGCCGCTGCTGCTCAGGCGGCGCGGCGAGCGCTCCGCCATGCACCAGAACATGGGCGAGACGCTGATCCTCATCCGCCGCACGGCGATTTTCTGCGTCCTCGGCCTCGCCTATGCCTATTACCGGATGATCGGGTCGTCAGCGGCGCTGGCGCAGGTGGGGCTTCTGTCGTTTGCGGCGGTGGCGCAGTTCGCGCCTGCCTTCTTCGGTGCCATGGTGTGGCGGAGGGCCACGGCGCGCGGCGCCATGTGGGGCATCACCATCGGGTTCTTCGTCTGGCTTTATACACTGCTGTTGCCATCTTTTGCCGATGCCGGCTGGATTGGCCGAAGCTTCCTTGACAATGGCCCGTTCGGCCTCGGCATCCTCAAGCCCCGCAATCTGTTCGCCATGGAGTTCAGTCCGCTCACGCATGGTGTCATCTGGAGCCTGCTCGCCAATCTCGCTGGTTATGTGGCTGGGTCGCTGATGCGCCAGCCAACGCCGATCGAGCGGGTGCAGGCGGCAAGCTTCACGGCGCGGGATACGCAATCCGGTATCGGCAGCGGCTTCAAGCTGTGGCGCACGGCGGTGACGGCGGAGCGCCTGGAACAGACGGTGGCGCGTTACTTGGGACGTGAGCGGGCACAAGCCGCCTTCGAGGGGTTCAGGGCGCAACAAGGGGCCGGTGTTTCGCGTGGCGGTGAAGCCGACGTGCGGCTGATCCGCTTTGCCGAACATTTGCTGGCCAGTGCGGTGGGTGTCGCGTCGGCCCGCCTCGTCATCGCGCTGCTGCTGGAACGGCATTCAACAAATGCGCGCGGCGCCATGAAATTGCTGGATGATGCTTCAGCAGCGATCCAGCACAACCGCGACCTGCTGCAATCGGCCATCGACAGCGTCGACCAGGGCCTCGCGGTGTTCGAGCCCGGCATGACGCTGGTGTGTTG
>JANPCS010000471.1:0-3318 GCA_031431065.1 Hyphomicrobiales bacterium
CGACAAGGTCTCGATCAATTCCGCCGCCGTCGCCGACCGTGATTTCGTGCGCCAGGCGGCGCAAAAATTCGGCGCCCAATGTGTTGTCGTCGCCATCGATGCCAAGGCCGTGACACCCGGGCAATGGCAAATCTTCACCCATGGTGGCCGCAAATCCACGGGGCTTGATGCCATAGAGTTTGCCAAAGAGGTCGTGTCGCTGGGGGCGGGCGAACTCTTGCTGACGTCCATGGACCGCGACGGCACCGGCTTAGGCTTCGACATTGATCTGACCCGCGCCGTGGCCGATGCCGTCACGGTGCCGGTCATCGCCTCGGGCGGCGTCGGCACGCTCGATCATCTGGTCGAGGGCATCCGCGATGGTCACGCCGCGGCGGTTCTGGCCGCCTCGATTTTTCACTTCGGCACTTATTCCATCGCCGAAGCCAAGCATCACCTTTCGGCCAATGGCATCGCCATGCGGCTGTGCTAGAAAGTTGAGCGGGGGGAAGATGGCCGAATACAGACTTGATGTCCTGGCAACACTGGCGGATGAAATCGCCAGCCGCAAATCCGCATCTCCTGGTCAATCCTATACCGCCAAGCTGCTGTCTCAAGGCGTCGCCAAATGCGCCAAGAAACTTGGCGAGGAGACAGTCGAGACGGCACTCGCCGCCGTCACCGGCGACAAGCAGCACATCGCCTCCGAAACTGCAGACCTTCTGTATCATCTTCTCGTCGTGCTGGAAGCAACCGGCGTCAGCCTGTCGGAGGTCATGTTGGAACTTGAACGCCGTCAGGGCGTCAGCGGCATTGCTGAAAAAGCCGCCCGGCCGAGGGAGTGACGATGGAAGATTTGGTCAAAGAAGTCTCGCCGTTCCGTCGCTTCTCGCGCGAAGAGTGGGCGGCACTACGCGCCGATACGCCGATGACGTTAACCCAAACCGACCTCGACGAATTGCGCGGCCTCAATGACCGCATCGACCTGAACGAAGTCGAGACGATCTACCTGCCGCTGTCACGGTTACTCAACCTTTATGTCGCCGCCACGCAAGGGTTGTTTCGTGCAACGAATAACTTCCTGCATGTCAGCGAACGCAAGGTGCCATACGTTATCGGCATGGCAGGTAGCGTTGCGGTCGGAAAAAGCACCACGGCGCGCATCCTGCAACGCCTTCTCGCCCGCTGGCCGAAGCACCCCAAGGTCGATCTCGTCACCACCGATGGCTTCCTGCTGCCCAATGCGGTTCTCGAACGTGAAGGCCTGATGGCCAGGAAAGGCTTTCCCGAGAGCTACGATCTTCCGGCCATCCTGCGCTTTCTGTTCGACATAAAGGCCGGCAAGCGCAACGTCACCGCGCCGCTCTATTCGCATCTCACCTATGATGTGTTGAAGGACCAGCAGATCACGATCGACCAGCCCGATATTCTGATCGTCGAAGGATTGAACGTGCTGCAAACCGGGCGCCCGCCACGCGATGGCCGCGGCATCCCCAACACGTCGGACTTTTTCGACTTCTCGGTCTATCTCGATGCCGACGTCGCCGATCTCGACGCCTGGTATATCGAGAGATTCCTGGCCTTGCGCGACGGTGCATTCAGGAATCCCAAATCTTACTTTCACCGTTACGCGACATTGACCGACCGCGAGGCCCACAACACCGCGACACGGATCTGGGAAACCATCAACCTCGTGAACCTTCGCGAAAACGTGCTGCCCACCAGGCCGCGCGCCGATCTAGTGCTGCGTAAGGGAACGGATCACTTCATCCGCAGCGTCTTCCTGAGAAAACTATAGCAGGCCCAGAGCCTTTGCGTGCGCCTTCAAGTTCACATCGGGTCTGGCACCGACATGTGAGATAACTTCGGCCGCCGCCAGCGCGCCGAGTTGCGCCGATTCTGCCATCGACTTTCCATTTGTATGGGCAAAAAGGAACCCTGCCGCGAAAAGATCGCCAGCCCCTGTCACATCGACGACCTTGTTGACGGGATAGGCGGGCGCTACGTGGATGTCGTTGCCCTTCACCACGACGCAGCCTGCCGCCGAACGCGTCAGTACCGCGACAGGACAGTCTTTGGCGATGGCCTGCAGGGCGCCATCGAAATTCTGAGTCAGATAGAGCGACTTGATCTCCGATTCATTTGCAAAGACAATATCGATATCGTTGCGGATGAGTTCGAGAAAGCTCTCGCGATGCCGTTCGACACAAAACGAGTCGGACAAGGTGATCGAAGTCTTGCGCCCGGCGGCTCGAGCAATTCGCGCGGCCAGCTTGAATGCTTCCTTGGCCTCGGGCCGGTCCCAGAGATAACCTTCCATATACGTGACCTGCGCCGCTTGGACGGTTTCGGCATCGACATCCCGCGTTGTGAGATTGACGCAGGCACCGAGGTAAGTGTTCATCGTGCGCTCGCCATCGGGTGTCACCAGGATGAAGGAGCGGGCTGTTGCCGGACCGTCGGTCGCCGCTTCAGTCTCGAAGCTTACGCCCTGTGCCCGCATGTCATGGCGGAAAATAGCGCCCAGTTGATCGGCCTTCACTTTGCCGAAGTATGCGGCCTTGCCGCCGTATGAGGCAACCCCAGCTGCCGTATTGCCGGCTGAGCCTCCAGAAGTTTCGACTGCCTGCCCCATGTCAGCGTAGAGCATCTCGGCGCGGTCCTCGTCGATCAGGTTCATTGACCCCTTGACCAGACCATGGCGTTGGACGAAACCGTCATCGACACGCGCGATGACATCGACAATGGCATTCCCGATGCACAAGACATCAAAATCCGAGCGGGCCATGAAAACTCCTGTTCAGTCGAACCTTGGCCCTAGCGAAACGAGCCTTCACTTGCAAGCCTCGGCAATGGGTTGACGGGATCATGATTGCGGCGGCACTCAAGGCCTTTGGCGATGTACTCTCACCGGAATTCCGTTCGGTGCTTTTCAAGGCGCTGGGGCTGACCGTCGCCTTATTTGTAGCAGTACTTATTGCTGCCGAAGCCATACTGATCGGTCTGACCCAATTCTCGTGGCCGTGGGCCGATTGGGTCCTTGGCATCGGCACCGGATTGGCGCTTTTTGTCGCTTTCTTCTTCCTGATCTTCCCGGTCACCGCGGCCTTTGCTGGCTTGTTCCTCGATACCATCGCCGAAAAGGTCGAGGTCCGGCACTACCCGCATGACCGCCCCGGCCAGCCGCTGCCAACGGTCAAGGCCATCATCACGGCAGTGCAATTCTTCCTGCTGGTACTTTTGGTCAATTTGGCGGTATTGCCACTGGTGCTCCTCGGCATTGGCGTCATCGCCTTGGTGATTGCCAACGCCTATCTGCTCAGCCGCGAGTTTTTTGAA
>JANPCS010000472.1:0-3207 GCA_031431065.1 Hyphomicrobiales bacterium
GGGCCTCACCGGTGTCCGCGTCATCGAACCCGATGCCACCGATCTCGCCCTAAACGATCCCGATGGCACGTTGCAGAAGACCAATGCCGATCAGTGCTGCAACATCCGCAAGACCATCCCGCTGCAAAAGGCCCTTGCTGGTTTCGACGTCACCATTTCCGGCCGCAAACGCTACCATGGTGCGGCGCGTGCAACATTGGACTTCCTGTCGATTGCCGATGACCGCCTGAAGGTCGAGCCGCTGGCCGGTTTCTCGGCTCTCGACCTGCAAGCCTATATGACCACCCACGGCCTTCCCGCCCATCCCCTGACCGAGATCGGCTATTTCTCGATTGGCTGCGAACCCTGCACCTTGCCCGGCGGCACCACTGCCGACCCCCGCGCCGGGCGCTGGGCGGGATCGTCCAAAACCGAATGCGGCATTCATTGGACGCACAATGGCCTGGAGATTCCCCAAGGCTCAAAATTGGCGCATTGAGCGGCAAACATTACAAGCGATTCATTATCCTATATTGTCTATTGATTAAGTAGGCATAATACGAGAAGATCGCTGCAACGATCAATCAGAGCCGGGGGGCGCCTGTGGAAAGCTGGATCTATGACTTCCTGATTTTTGCCGGAGTAGGCTTTTTCGCGCAATTGATCGATGGTGCGCTGGGCATGGGCTATGGCGTCATTTCCTCCACGGTACTTTTGGCGACCGGGGTGCCGCCAGCCCACACCTCGGCCAGCGTCCATGCGGCGAAATTGTTCACCACTGCCGCCTCCGGCACATCCCACATCCTCCACGGCAATGTCGACAAGCGCATTCTCATTATTCTCAGCATTGCCGGCTCGGTCGGCGGCATCCTGGGCGCCCTGGTTCTCGTCAATGTTGCTGCCGGTGCCATCAGGCCCTTCGTCTTCGGCTATCTTGGCATCATGGGAATGGTCATCATCTGGCGCGGCCTGATGTTCCCGTCGAGCAAGACGATACCGGGCAAATTCATCGCCCCTCTCGGCACCGTCGGTGGTTTCCTCGATGCCATCGGCGGCGGCGGCTGGGGGCCGGTGGTGACCTCCAGCCTGATCGGCGCCGGAGCCTCGCCGCGCTTTGTCGTCGGCACGGTCAATGCCGCCGAATTCGTCGTTACCTGTGCCGTGGTCTCGGCCTTTGCGGCAACCATCATCTTCGGCGTCTGGCAGGACGCCAACGGCATCATGAACCACTTTACAGCCATAGCCGGCCTGGTGATCGGCGGCTTGCCGGCGGCCTTCCTCGCCGGTTGGCTGCTCAAGGTAGCACCTCGCAAACCCTTGATGATCGCCGTAGGAATGCTGATCTGCGCGATTGCCGGATACGAACTCACGAGGGCAATCCTTTAAGGAACCCTAGTCGACTTCATCGGACGGCACGATCCAGCTTTCCTTCAATGCCGCCTCGCGCCAAGATTGGAAGGCCGGCGTGTTCATGACGGCCTCCATATAGGCACGCGTATCGTCGGCCACCGCGATGGCGAATGTATCGAAGCGCGTCACCACCGGCGTATACATTGCGTCGGCAATCGAGAACTTGCCGAACAGGAATTTGCCGGTCTTGCCGAATCTTGTCCGGCACTCGCGCCAAATAGCCTCGATGCGCGCCACATCCTTCAGCGCCGCCGCGCTCATCGGCACCGGTTTCCGTGGGCGGCGCAAGTTCATCGGGCAGGCGTTGCGCAGAGCGCCGAAGCCCGCATGCATTTCGTTTGCCACCGACCGTGCCATCGCCCGCGCCGCCGTGGTCTTGGGCCAGAAATTTTTTTCAGGGAAGAGTTCGGCCATGTACTCCATGATGGCAAGCGACTCCCAGATCGCCAGCCGCCCATGGCGCAGCACAGGAACGCGGCCCGCTACCGAATGTTCGGCGATCTGCCGGGCCGTCTCCGGCGTATCGAGCGGGATCACCGTTTCCCGGAACGGAATGCCCGCCATGCTGAGCGCCATCCACGGCCGGAGCGACCATGAAGAATAGTTCTTGTTGCCGATGACGAGGTGCAGGTTGCTCATTTGGCTTCTACTTTCTCGATAGGCCCGCCAGCTTCTTTCCACGCGCCAAATCCGCCGCGCATGTTCAGCACAGGATTCAGTCCCATGCGTTGCAGTACTTGCGTTGCAAGCAGCGAGCGCCAGCCGCTGGCGCAATGAATGACGAAGGTCTTGTTTTCGGCGAAGATCGCTTTGTGATAGGGGCTGGCCGGATCGACCCAGAACTCCAGCATGCCGCGCGGCGCATGGAAGGAACCGGGTATGCGCCCTTCGCGCTGCACCTCGCGGATGTCGCGGATATCCACAACCACGACGTCGCTTCGCCTGGAAAGTTCCATGGCGTCTGCTGCCGAAACATGGCTCACCTGCGCTTCGGCTTCCGCCATCAGCTGCTGATGGCCGATCACGATATTCTGCGGCTCGGACTGGCCCCCCAACGTCCCTCAGTGAGGTTGACGCAGAAGCGGGCAATACGTCAAGTCAAATGATTTATAACCGTCCTCTGGCTTGTTTCTTGACCATTCCGCTTCACAGCGAGCGCGGCAGAAACCGCCAGGCCACCAGTCCGATGATGCCAAGCCCTGCTCCCATGATGACGAAGACCATGCCGATCGGCAGCCATAGCAGTGCGATGGCGAACAGGAAGGACGGGATCAATTCCGAAAAATCGATGTAGGTGCGATAGACCGCCGCCATCTGCTGGCGTTCGCGATAGCGCACCGCGCGCAGGAAGGGAATGCCGCCAACACCATCAAGCGCTGAGGCCGCGACCGACCCCAGCAGCAGACAACCCATCGCCACATAGGGTGATGCGGTGCCGGCAATGCCCGCCGCCAGCGACGTGACGCAGGCCAGCGCGAAAGCGCCGGCAATCACTTTGCGCACGCCATGGCGCTGGGCGAAACGGCCCGATATCCAGGCCGACAGCAGCACCGCTTGGCTGGCCGAAATCATCAGTCCGCCGATGTTCTTGCTCAAGCCGCTCTCGACGATCAGCAAGGGTCCATAGATGAAGAAGGTCGTCCAGAAACACGACCGTCCAAAGGCAATGAGCCAGGCCAGCCTGAGCCGCGGCTGCCGCAGATAACGCCTGACATTGCTCAAGGCATTGAAGCGCTCAAAATTGCCCGGCGGCAGGGCATTCACATTATCCGACAGGCGCAGGTACCAGAAGACGCCCATCAGCAGGAGTGCCGCCAC
>JANPCS010000473.1:0-3462 GCA_031431065.1 Hyphomicrobiales bacterium
TGTTCCACCGGGTGCATCGACAAGCTGGACCAAGGGCTGGGATTGATCGAATTGTGGTGCACCGAGTGAATCCATTTATAGAGGATGGGCACATGGATCAGCCGATGAATGCAGTAAAAATGGACCTCATGATAGAGCGGCAACACGAAAATGAAGACGGCGAACCACACCGGATGCTGCGCGAACGTGCCCCACAACCCCCAGCCATTGGCATAGCACCACAAGCCGAAAACCTCGTAAGCCGTCCAGATCGGCACGCCTGTCGCAAAGGTGCGGATGATGTTGTCGATGTTCTGGCTCTTGAACATGAAGACATCGCTGGGATTTTCCGATGGCCACTTGCCGTTGAACTTGAAGCGGTTGACCTGCTCGCGCTTGATATAGAGCCGCAGCTCGAGAGCGCCATAGATGATCAGTACCAAGAGTGAATTGCGCGCCAGCAAGCAGATGATCCAACCCGGTGCCAGCGTCTTCAGCGTCTCGATGGATGGCGTGAGGTACAGCCACGATACGACGGCCAATGCCATGAAGAGAACGTTCCACGGGAAGAGATAGCCGATCAGCCAATCGAAGTATTTCCGGGGCTCGCGCGGCCAGGTGAAATAGGGGGCGAGCTCGAGGTGCTTGGCCGGAGTCCAATCGCCGCGCTTGTTGCGCGTGCCATATTTGAGATCGTCCATTCTGTCCTCCCTTCTTAGACGGTGAAAGCCGCGCGGAATGCCGCAAGCGCCGCCTCGGCCTCGCCGGCGGCATAGGATTCGAGACCAACCGGGCCATCGTAGCCCATCTTGACCAGAGCGGCGGCAATCGTTTTGTAGTTCATCTCGCCGGTGCCCGGTTCGAAGCGCCCGGGATTGTCCGCCACCTGGACTTCGCCGATCCAGGGCAGGCACTTTTGGCACCAGCGCAGCACGTCGCCCTCGCCGATCTGCGTGTGATAGAGATCGAGGTTCATGCGCAATTGCGGGCGGTTGACCGACGACACCAATGCCAGCACTTCGGCTGTCGTGTTGAAGGGGCAACCGGGATGTTCCATCAAATTGAGGTTCTCGAGCGTATAGATCACGCCTTCTTTTTCTGCCATGTCGCAAATCCGGTTCAGCGTATCCCGCGCCTTCAGCCACATCGCGCCACTGACCACCTGGGTTTGCGCGACCGGAATCCCGCCATCGCCGAGGCCGGTGCCATGCAAGTTGAGGCGGGCGACGCCGAGGCGTTTTCCAACCTGCGCCGTTTCGCGCGCCGATTTCAGGAGCATGTCAGCACCTTCGCCGTCAGCCAACCGGCCTTGCAAATAGCCATTCATGATCGAAAAGGTGGCACCGGACTTCTCCAGTTTCGCCAGATCGTGCGCCGGCCAGTTCCACAGCCCCACCTGAAAGCCCATCTCCTTGAGACGGGAGCATCGCCATTCGATGGGGCGATCCATCCACAGCATTTCGGCACAAGCCGCGAGTTTGAAGGTCATGCGGAAATTCCCGTGTTAGTGCGCTTCAGCTTCGGCTTCGATGGCGGCTTCGAGGGCCGCCATTGTCTCGCCGCCGGCCATCAGATCGGTGATCTCTTCGCGCGTTCGTTCGCCCTTCTTGAAATCGGCGGCGATGGCGCCACGGATCAACACCGCGAAGTGATCGCCCACCGTCATGGCATGCATCACCTGGTGGGTGATAAAGACGACGGCCAACCCGCGTTTCTTTGCCTGGTTCACGATGCGCAACACATGGCTGGCCTGCTTGACACCGAGAGCCGCGGTCGGCTCGTCGAGGATCAGCACGCGCGCGCCAAAATAGACCGCGCGCGCAATAGCCAGCGATTGCCGTTCGCCGCCCGACAAGCCGCCGACCAGCCGGTCGCCGTCGTCAATGCGGGTGATGCCAAAATCCTGCACGGCTTTCACCGCAATTTCGTTGGCCTTCCTGCGGTCGAAAATCTTGAACGGTCCCCAGCCCTTGACCGGCTCCACGCCCACGAAAAAACTGCGTCCGATGCTCATCAACGGAAAGGTGCCACCGAACTGATGCACCGTCGCGATGCCGCGATCGGCAGCGTCCTTGGGCGTTCTGAAAGCAACCGGTTGCCCGTCCATCAGCATGGTTCCGGAACTCGGAACATAGACGCCGGACAATATCTTGATCAGCGTCGACTTGCCTGCACCATTGTCGCCAAGCAGGCAGAGCGTTTCGCCGGCCTTAACTTTGAGCGAAATATCATGCAGCACATCGATCGGTCCGAACGACTTGTTGATGCCTTGCAGTTCCAGAATGGGTGCGGTCATGAACGTGTCCTCACTTCTTCTTTGGCGAATAGGTCAGCGCCATTTTGCGGAACGTGTTGTTCATCAGCACGGCGGCCAGCAGCAGCACACCGATGATCAGGCTCGACCAGTTGCGGTCGAAGTCGGTGTAGTAAATGCCTTGCGTCACGATGGCGAAGGTGATGGTGCCGAAGAAAATGCCGATCACCGAACCGAAGCCGCCGGTCAGGAGAACGCCGCCGACGACGACTGCGATGATTGAGTTGAAAATGAAGGACTGTCCTCCCGAGACTTGCGCGGAATTGAACAGGATGGCCTGGCACATGCCGACGAAGGCAGCGCTTGTCGAGGACAGGACAAACAATGTGATCGTCAATTTCCGGGTGGGGATACCGGCGTTGCGGGCGCTTTCCTTATCTCCGCCCATGGCGAAAATCCAATTTCCGTAGCGCGAATAATGCACAAAGAAAATATACGCGGCCAGGGCGGCCAGCCACCAGGCAATGATGACTTGGAATTGCTTTCCGAAATACAAGTCGCCAAAAATGGCCTTGGCGAGGGGAGGGGCTGTCAACGCGACGCTGGTGGTGCCCGTGATGATCACCGAAAGACCAAGCACAAAACCCGCCACCGCAAAGAGTGTTCCGAGTGTAACAATGAATGAGGGCACGGCGGTGCGCACCGCCAATGTTCCGTTGATCAGGCCAACGGTAATCCCCAGCAGGAAAACAGCAGCAATCCCAAGCCAGATCGGAAAGTCATAGTGGCCCGAAATGATGGCGATCGTCATCGAACCGGCGGGCACCATCGAGCCAACGGATATGTCAAGTTCACCGGCGATCATCAGGAGGCCGATGGGAATGGCAATGATGCCAAGGCCCGCGGCAATGTTCATCCAGGCCCCGATGCTGCCGATGGTGAGAAAACTCAAACCGCCGAAAATCGTGAAAAAAATGAACATAGCCGCCAGGCCGAGAAAGGCACCTGACTCGGGGCGGCGCAACATATTACCGATCGTAGAGGTCATGGTCAGCGTACCCCAGTAAAGAATGCGGTCAAGAAGCGCTCCCGTAGACCGTCACCCCCGCGCAAGCGGGGGCCTAGCTGTATAAGGCATAAGTAGCTGGGTTCCCTAAGTTCACGGCACAAGTGCGACACCTGCTATGGATGGTGTTGCGATGGAACACAAGTATTCACAGATATCCGCG
>JANPCS010000474.1:0-10588 GCA_031431065.1 Hyphomicrobiales bacterium
CTGGCCCCCGGTGGCCCGCGTCGACAACGTCTTCGGCGACCGCAACCTCGTCTGCACCTGCCCGCCGATGGCGAACTACATGGAGGCGGCGGAGTAGGGGCGGGTTTGACTGTTTTAATCGCACCGCGCTAGACTTCCTCAGGGGTAACCATTTGGTGCGAAACGGACATTGAAATGCCAGATGGCGCAACGGTGGAAAGCAAAGTCGAAAAATCGCTCAAGTCGGCGCGTCAGCGTCTAATCGACGTTGGCGGGCGAAGTCGGCTTATCAATTTTCCCAAAGATTCGAGCCGGTCAAACGCGCTTGAGATAGTCGACGAAATCTCCTCGGAGGTTTTCCGTATCGTGATGCGCGAGCAGAAAACCATGTCGTTTCTTCCCGGTAAGCAAGCAACAGTGGAAACGATTGAATCGGAGGAAGTGTGGTTACCCGCCGATGATGCTGCTGATGGGCCAGGGATTGCCGCCAGGCATACGGACAATAAGCTGCAAACGCGATTGACGCCCGAGGGGCTACAGCGCCGCCTTGCGATGCTGTTCAGCGACGCGAAATCCCTTGAAAGCGAGCAGGGCGTCAGCGCGCTCTTTATCGCCGCCGGTTTTTTGCGCTGGTATGAGGATGAAAAATCGGATGTTGTGCGCCAGGCGCCCCTTATTCTTCTGCCGGTTGAAATTGTCAGGGACAGCATCCAGTCGGCCTACAAAGTCAAGGCGCGGGCGGACGACCTTTCGGAGAATATCGCAATCGCCGAAAGGCTCTGGCAGGACGTAAACATAAGTTTTCCGGCAATTCCCGATGGCGATGATTGGACGCCCGCCCAATATTTCGATGTAGTCAGGCAGGCGGTGAGCAGCCAGCCGCGCTGGTCCATCGACGAGAACATGATGGTTCTCGGCTTTTTCTCGTTCGCAAAATTGTCGATGTATCTGGACCTTGATCCGTCGAAGTGGCCGAATGGAGAGCTGACAGGAAGCCCTGCCATCGGAGCGTTACTGGGAGATGGATTTCCATATACTGATCCGCCGTTTTCAGAGTCCGAAGCGCTTGACTCGATTCTTCAACCCTCTGACACGATTCACGTTGTAAACGCCGACGCATCCCAGGCACGCGCCATTGAAACCGTGCGGCAAGGCAGGCATCTGGTAATTCAGGGGCCGCCGGGGACCGGCAAGTCCGAGACAATCACCAATATCATCGCAACAGCGGTGAAAGAGGGGAAGTCGGTCCTCTTTGTGGCCGAAAAACTGGCGGCGCTGAACGTCGTGTATGAGCGGTTGGTCAAAGCGGAACTGGGCGCAGTATGCTTGCAGCTACACAGCAAAAACGCCAACAAGAAAGCGGTGCTCGCGTCGATCAAAGAGAGTTTAAGTCTACCCGCCTTCGAGGCCGGAACAAGTGACCTATTTGCGTCACTCGCAGAAACACGCGACCGGCTCAATGCCGACTCCGCCATGCTCAACGAAATCTTGGAGCCCTGCGGGATATCTCCGTACGAGGCTCTGGGCATCCAGAGCATGCTGGCGGCAAAAGGGGCGCCACCGCCGAAACTGGAATTTCCGGATCTGGCGCGCATGCCGCGTGCGGAATTCGGCAATGTCGAGAGTCTAGCGGCGTCATATGCCGATTTGGCGGCCAAGGCAGGCCCGGCTCGGGCCCACCCGTGGCGTGGCGTGAAATTGGCGGCGATCCAGCCACTTGAACGGCGCCGCCTGTTTGATGGTCTCGGTGAATTGCAACTAATGCTGGGCAAACTTGTGGAAGCTGCAACTGCAATTTTCCGCGATCTCGGTTGGACCGGCGAGCCGAATTTGGAGGTTGTCCATTCGGCGCTGGACGCATTGCGCGTGTTGGAACGGAGGCCGCCCGGAGCAGGCATGTTTGTTGTTGGCATCGTAAGATGCTTCGAACAGGCGAGACTCAGGAAGCTTTGCCAGACAGGGCTGACGTTCCAAGCGGCACATCGCTCGATTGGCAAATACTTCAATGCAGATTTGGCCTGGGGATATGATTTTAAAGACGTTGCGTCATTGCGCGAAACTTTGGATCAAACAGGGCGATCCGTCATAGGCCGAATGGGACGGCGCTATCGAGAGGCCAATGCCGCCTTTCGGCAACTGGTCAAGCCGCCCCATCCCGATGATTTGGATCAGAAATTTGAATTGCTGGACCGCCTCGTGGACGGCCAAAATTGTTTTGCCAGATTGACTGATGAGATGGAGTTTGGCCGCGCTGCGCTTGGCGCCGCATGGCAGGACAGCGCCACCGACTTTGTGTCGCTTAGCGAGGCCATGGAATGGCTTGACCGAATTCCGGCGGATTTCAAAATTGCCGCGCTCGCCGACAGCCCAGCATTTGCTCTTTCTCCTGAGGAATTGGCCGCGCGCTGCAACGCGATGGCAATGGTCGATCAGCCCGTTCGGCAGCTGCTGGAGTCGAGCGTCCGAAAACTGGAACTTGACACGGTTGAAGCATTTGGCCGCCGGGCCATGGGAGAAATCCCGCTGCGCGATTTGGGCGCGCGGGTGGGCGAATGGCTCGAGCAGCCGGACCGGCTGGAGGAATTGATCCTCATGCAGCGGGTTGAAGCGGCTCTGCGGGAGGCAGGTGCTGGGCCGTTTGTGGATGCCATTTCAGACGGCAGCCTGCCGCCGGAGCGCGGCGTTCAGGAGCTCCATTTCGCGCGCGCCGAACTTATCTGGAATACGGCCTTACAGCGCTATCCGCAGCTGCAAACCTTGAATGGCCTTGATCGGAGCCGTCGCGTCGACAGATTCCGGGACCTGGAAGGCAAGCGCCGCCTGCTGGCGCGCCGGGAGGTTCTTGCCCGGCATTCGGGCGAAATGCCGCGCGGATATTCCGGTGAGATGGGCGTGATCAGGGGCGAAATCGGCAGGAAGCGCGGCCATATGCCAGTTCGCAAACTCATGCAGCATGCGGGCGGCATGGTCCAGAAAATCAAACCTGTCATGCTGATGAGCCCGCTGTCGGTCGCCCAGTTCCTGCCGCCGGGCGCTATTGAGTTTGACCTTTTGGTTATTGACGAGGCTAGCCAGGTCAAACCGGAAGACGCGCTTGGCGCAATTGCGCGGGCCAAACAAATCGTCGTGGTGGGCGACCAGAAGCAATTGCCGCCGACCGCCTTCTTCGACCGGCTTGTGAATGGCGATGACGGCACACAAGACGACGATGACGGCCCGCCTATTGTCAGCGCCGGGGAGATGGAAAGCGTCCTGACGCTCTGCGAAGCTCGCGGCATGCCATCGCGGATGCTGGAGTGGCATTACCGGTCACGGCATCCGTCGCTGATCGCGGTGTCGAACAAGGAGTTCTACAAGCGGCTTTTCATCCCGCCGGCGCCCGTGCGGGAACGCGGCAGGCTTGGATTCCATGTCCGCCGGACCGCCGGTTCCTATGATCGCGGCGGCACGAAAACCAACCGCGTGGAGGCGGATGCAATCATCGAGGCCATCCGGGCGCATGCGCTTTCCGATCCCGGCATGTCGCTCGGAGTGGCAACGTTTTCCATTGAACAGCGCCGCCTGATTGAAAACTTGCTCGAAGCCGCGCGCCGGGGCGACGAAGCGCTTGACCGCTTCGTTGCTGGCAAACAATCGGGCGAAGATGTATTCGTCAAGAACCTGGAAAACGTCCAGGGCGACGAACGCGACATAATCCTCGTTTCCATCGGCTACGGGCCAAGGGTCGCCGGCACGGGGCTCGACAGCATGAATTTTGGCCCGGTCTCCAAGGAGGGCGGGGAGCGCCGCCTGAATGTCCTTTTCACCCGCGCCCGCTTCCGCTGCGATGTGTTCGCCTCATTCGGCTCCGGCGATATCAATTTGGAGGGCGCGCGCAGCGAAGGCGCGCGGGTGCTCAAGCAATTCCTCCGTTTCGGCGAAACCGGATCACTCGATTTGCCCACGCCAAGGGGCGGCTTCGACTCGCCTTTTGAAGAGGAAGTATTCGACGCCATCACTGCCATGGACTATCAAGCCGATTCTCAAGTTGGCGATGCGGGTTACCGCATCGATCTCGCCATTGTGCATCCCGACAAGCCGGGTGAATACATTCTTGCCGTCGAATGCGATGGCGCGGCCTATCATTCCGCAGCTTGGGCGCGAGAGCGTGACCGGTTGCGGCAGGAGGTTCTGGAACGGCTGGATGGCGCTTCCACCGCATCTGGAGCACCGATTGGTTCAACAATCCCAAGGCCGAGCGCCAGAAGCTCTTTGAGCGCATCGAGCGAGCGAAGCTAAAAGCGGTGTCGAGTCCGACCCGGAAGACCGATGAAACTCCGGCACCCGCGATTGAGCCGCGCCAAATCCCGCTGGACTTGGGGCGGCAACAATTGCCTGCCTATGAAGAGGCTGAATTCAAGATTGAAACATCGGCGGGCCCGCATGAAATACCCCCGCGCCAAATGGTCGAAATCTTGACACGAATTGTTGAAATTGAGGGGCCGGTCCATGAGGATGAATTGGCCCGACGTGTCGCCAGGCTCGCAGGATCGGCCCGCACTGGCTCGCGGATTGTCGAAGCGGTACAGCGCGGCCTCAAGCTCGCCAAGTCGTCGAAGGTCATCGTTTCAGACGGCGCGTTCTTGCTGGCGCAAGGTGCGGAAATCAAGGTCCGCAGCCGTGCGCAAGCTTCGCCCTCACTGCGCAAGGGTGAAATGCTGCCTCCGCAGGAAATCGCTGCGGCGATCGGGCTGGCTAAGGCCGAGAACGGCCTGATGAGCGAAGATGAACTGATTATGGAAGTTACGCACCTGTTCGGTTTTGAGCGAACGGGGCCGGATTTGCGCGAAGCGATTTCTGCGGTTGCCAGCCAGCTGTAGGCGGATTTGACAATTCTCTCCAATTCTGACTAGTCTGACTAGTCAGAATTGGAACTGATCAATGAACCAGCATCCCCGCGTCTGGTCGCTTCAGGAGGCCAAGGCCAAGTTCAGCGAGGTCGTGCGCCGGGCGCAGACTGAGGGTCCGCAGGTCGTGACAGTGCATGGCAAAGAGACAGTGGTTGTTTCGAAAGCCGGTGTCGATCTTGCAAAGCTTGATCCTGGTCTCACGGGCGCCGATCTTTGGCGGGCATTGAGTGCTGGCCCGCCGATTGATTTCGAACTCCCGCCAAGACCACAAGGCGACAACTCACCCAATTTCTCTTTTGACGAATGAATTGGCTGATCGATACGAACATCATTTCCGAAACACGCCGTCCCCGGCCTTCGAAATACGTGGCGCGTTGGATTGCTTCCATTGAGCTTCGACAGTCGTTTACTTCGGCAATGGTGCTTGCTGAAATGGTTTACGGCGCGGCTTTGGTGGAAGACGTCTTGAGGCAGAGGGCGCTTCAGAAGTGGATTGATGAAGTCGTTCGCACTTGGTTTCATGGACGCATCTTGGAAATTGACGAGGCAACACTGGTGCGCTGGCGAATCATTCGGCAGAAAATGGAGAGACTGAGCAAACCTGCTCCCGCCGTTGATCTTTTGATCGCGGCTGCAGCACTGGAAAGCGGTATGGGCGTTGCGACCCGGGACACCGCGCTCTTTGTTGCTTGCGGTATCCCAACTCTCAACCCGTTCACCGGTGAGCGCTTCAACGGCGCGTGAAAAAGCCCGGCGCGATGGCCGGGCTTTGAATTTCGTATCGCGATTGCCTCAGTTCAGCCGGTTCTTCACCGCATCGATCGAGGTGGCGATCAGGTCAGCACCCTTGGTTCCCTTGGCGGCATCGGCCATCAGGGCCTGGGCGGCGGCGATCGCCAGTTCGGCGGCGGCGTTGCGCACGTCCTTGATGGCGGCAGCTTCCGCCTGAGCGATCTTCTGCTCGGCTTGGGCCGTGCGGCGCTCGACGGTTTCGGAAAGCTTGCGGCGGGTCTCGGCGGCATATTCCACCGCATCTGCCTTGGCTTGCGCCACGATGCCGGCGGCTTCCTTCTCGGCGTCGACGCGCTTCTGCTTGTATTCGGCCAGCAGCGCCTCGGCGTCGGTCCGGAGTTTGGCGGCGTCGGCCAGGTCCTTGGCGATCTTGGTTGACCGCTCATCGAGCATCTTGGTCACCATCGCCGGCACCTTGAGATAGACCATCAGAGCGATAAACAGAATGAAGGCGACCAGAACCCAGCTTTCGGCTTTTCCAAAGAATTCCATGATCGTTTCCTTACTCAAAATGACCGCTTCCTTACTTCATAACCTTCGCCACGGCTTCGGCAGCAGCAGCCTTGGTGACCTTGATGCCGGCCAGTTCGCTGACAATGTCACTGGCGATGTCGGCAGCAACGGCTTCCACGCTCGTTAGCGCCTTCGCCCGCGCGGTGGCGATCAGCTTGGCGGCTTCCGCACTCTTGAGGTCGAGGGCGGCGCCAAGCTTGGCGCGTTCGGCCTCGATCTCGGCATTGAGTTCGGCGCGGTTCTGCAGCACGATCGCCTGCGACTTGGCACGCGAATCCGCCAGTGCCGCCTCATAGGACTTGATGGTGCTATCGACGTCGGTCTTCAGACGCTGGGCCGCGGCCACGTCGCCATTGATGGTTGATTTACGCTGTTCGATCACCCCACCGGTGCGTGGAATCGCAATGCGCGACATCACCAGGTAGAGCGCGAAAAACGTAATGGCCAGCCAGAAGATCTGTGATGGCCAGGTACTGAGATCGAGTTGCGGCATCGGCCGGTCCTATGTCTGCACGACTGGCACGCGCTCCGGATCGACATCCGGGGAACGTGCCAAGCTCATGCGGGGCAGATGTTTAGCCGAACAGAATCAGCATGCCGACGGCGAAGCCGATGAGGCCCGTGGCTTCGGCGAATGCGAAGCCGAGGAACAATGTACCGCGCTGCGCGGCGGCGGCTGCCGGATTGCGCAGGGCGCCCGCCAGATAATTACCGAAAATATGGCCGATGCCGATGCCAGCACCACCGAGCGAGATTGCGGCGATACTGGCGCCGATGGCCTTTGCTGCGTCGAGTTCCATTTTAGTCTCCTGGTTGAACGTTGATTGGATTAAGTGGAATTAGTGATCCACATGCATGGCGTCGTTGAGATACATGCAGGTGAGAAGGGCAAACACATAGGCCTGAAGGGCGGCCACCAGAAGCTCCAGCCCCATCAGGCCGACCATGGCGGCGAGCGGCAGCCAGCCCGCCGTCACGCCGAGCATGACGACGAAGCCCGCCATGACTTTGAGCATCATGTGGCCCGCCATCATGTTGGCGAACAAGCGGATGGAGAGGCTCATCGGGCGGATGAAGTAAGAGACGATCTCGATGACCACGACCAGCGGCAGAAGCACGGCCGGCACACCCGACGGCACGAACAGCTTCAAGTAGCCGAAGCCGTTGCGGATGAAGCCGATGATGGTGGCGCCGATGAACACCGTGAGTGCCAGGCTCAAGGTGACGATCAGGTGGCTGGTGACGGTGAAGGAATAGGGCACCAGGCCCAGCACATTGGCGAACAGGATGAAGCAGAACAGCGTCAGCACGAACGGAAAATACCGCCTGGCATTTTCGTGCAGGATCTCATGCGTCATGTTGTCGATGACTTCGTAGAGACTTTCGGCAATCGACTGCAGGCGCGTCGGAATGAGTTTGGTGGGGGCGAGAACGAACAGCGCGCTGGCACAGGCGACCGCGATCACCGCCCACAGGGCCGAATTGGTGAAGGTGAAATAGCCCAGTGGTCCATCGCCGAACAGCGGCGTGATCAGGAACTGATGAATCGGATCGATGATTTTTTCGCCGTGCTCGGGGCTTGGCGCAGTTCCTGTCGCTTCGGCTGTTGTCGCCACGTTCAATCCTCATCATCATCTTTGACGGACGGCGCCACCGGGCCATCGCCGCCGAGAACTTTCTTCGCTTGGGCCGAGTTGGCGAGACGCATGACGTTCACCACACCCGCCGCCAGGCCAAACGGCATCAGCGCCAACATGATCCACGGCGCCGTGCCGAGATATTTGTCAGCGAAGTAACCCAATGCCATGCACACCGCAAGCCCGACAAACAATTCGGTCACGGCACGCATTGCCAGCCCTGCCGCCGAACCCTCGGTCGTATCGGGTCCCACAGCCTTCTGCCGTTCCTGAAGCGTCTTATCCAGCCGCCGTTCAAAATCGCCGAGTTGATCCGATTTCGGCTTGCCGCCGTCAGTCGTCATGCTCAAACTCGAACAATATTTGCCGCGGGCGTCTTTGGAAGCCCCTCAAAATCGAGCGCACCATAGTTGCCGGCCTAAATTGTGTCAAGAACTGGATTTATGATTTAAGTATTTGAAATTGCAATATTATTTAGCTCTGCAATGTGCTGCGGCGATTCGCGCCGCTGGGCGTGGCACTCGCCATATTCAGGCGCCTAGAGCGCCGATGCTGACGAGATGTTCGCGAAGCACCTCTGGCGACGTAAAATGATGCGCCCGCATCCCCACCGCTTGCGCTCCCGCCACGTTCTTCAGGCTGTCGTCGATGAACAGGCAGTCTGACGCATCGAGCCCGTTGCGGTCGAGTAGCAGGCGGTAGATGGCCGGGTCGGGCTTGATCAGCTTTTCATCGCCTGAGACCACGATGTCGCGGAAGTGATGGAGGAAGCCATAGCGCGCCTTCGTCTGGCGGAATTTGTCCTGGTGCCAGTTGGTGATGGCATAGAGCGGTGTGTCTTGCGCCTTCAAGTCTTCGAGAATGCCGACGCTGCCGTTGATTACATGGGTCAGTGTTTCCGGCCAGCGCAAGTGATAGGCGGCGATAGCTTGCGCATGATCCGGATGGCGCGCCGTGGCTTCGGCGATTGCGTCCTCGAAACTCCGCCCGCGGTCCTGCTCCAGATTCCACGATGGCGGGCAGACATGGATGAGGAACCATTCGACTTCCGCCTCGGTAGCGAAGATCTTGCGGTACAAAACTTTTGGGTCCCAGTGCAGCAACACATTGCCGATGTCGAAGACGATGTTCATGGGGCGGGTGGCTCCAGAAAAGGTTGATACATCATAAGGGCGTGGTTCTCGGTCAGAAAATCCTCGCCCAGCCGTTCGCCGGTTACAGCATCGTGACGGGTGCGCCAGATTTCATTGTGGCGTGAATAGCCGCCCCACCACTCATGCCGCATCGCGTGATGGCGCTCGGCGATCTCATGGCGGAACAGCTGTGGCACGTTGGCCCGCCATTCGCCACGCAAAGTGTTGCCGTCAATGAACACCCGCAGTTGATAGTCGGCAGCTGTGCGGTTTTCGATTTGCAGGTCGATGTAATTCCACGCACAGGTGGCGCCCGATCCGAAAGGCTGGGTGCGGCCTGAATCCGGAAACACGTCGAAGCCGTGGCGCCAGCGCTCGGTGATGGTGAGCTCGGTGTGGATGGTCATCCAATAGATGAGGTTGGTCATCTGGCACAACCCACCACCCATGCCCTGTTGAACGCTACCATTGCGCAGGACCATGCCCACCTTGAAGCCACGCCTGGCCGAGGGCTTGCCCACCAGCCGCCAGAATGAAAAAGTTTCGCCGGGTTTGAGGATCAATCCATTGATGCAGGAGGCGGCCACACCGAGGCTCGCTACCTTGTTGTGTTGCAGCCACATGTCGACATTCTTCAGCTCACGGAGCATCGGCGTCTTGTGCGCGGCATGCAGGTGCTCGAGCGGTTGCGGTCTCCGCTCCACTGCATAACGTTTCCCCGGCAGGTGCCATTCCACCCGGCGCTTGGCAATGAACCAGGTTTTTCCAAGTGCCAGCCGCAACGGCGAGCGATGGACCGGCTTGGGAAGCGCCTGGCTCAGACCGCCACCGCCAGCGTTTCGGCTTCCTGCAGGTTCACCGACACCAGTTGCGACACGCCGCGCTCCAGCATGGTGACGCCGAAGAGGCGGTGCATGCGGGCCATGGTCAGGGCATGATGCGTGATGATCAGGAATCGCGTCTCGGTGCGCTCCAGCATCGCTTCCAGCAGGTTGCAGAAACGCTCGACGTTATGATCGTCAAGCGGTGCGTCGACTTCGTCGAGCACGCAGATCGGCGAGGGATTGGTCAAGAACACCGCGAAGATCAGCGACAGGGCAGTGAGTGTCTGCTCGCCACCCGACAGCAGCGACAGCACCGTCGGCTTCTTGCCCGGCGGATTGGCGATGATTTCAAGCCCGGCTTCCAGCGGATCATCCGATTCGATCAGTTGCAGTTCCGCCTTGCCGCCGTCGAACAGCGTGGTGAACAGCTCGCCGAATTTCTGGTTCACCGTTTCGAAGGCATCGAGCAACCGCTGGCGGCCCTCGCGGTTGAGGCTTGAAATGGCGCCGCGCAGCTTGTTGATCGCCTGGATCAGGTCGTCGCGTTCCTTGATCAGGCTTTCGAGCTGCTTGGCAACCTCGACCGCCTCTTCGTCGGCCCGCAGGTTGACGCCGCCGAGGCGCTCGCGGTCTTCGCGCAAGGCCAGAAGCTTGTGTTCGATGTCGCCGGCGGCGGGACTCTTATCGGGATCGAGCCCGGCGTGCGCCAGAACCTCGCTCGGCAGACATTGCAGCATCTCGGCGATACGGCGTTCGCACGCCTCCTGACGCTGCGTGCTGGCTTCCAGCCGCGCCCCCAACCGCGCATGGTCCTCGCGTGA
>JANPCS010000475.1:0-4033 GCA_031431065.1 Hyphomicrobiales bacterium
TGAGAAGTGCGCCAAAGCTGCTAGATTCAAACCGCATGCCCGTTCCTCTTTCCAAGTCTCGACAACTCGAAAGATAGGCATATGCCAACAAGAACGGGCATGCATCGTGACCAATCGACTCATTCCCCGGACAGCCCTGCCTCAAGGGGGAGAGGAAGGGACCCATTGCGCAGCAATGGGGAGGTGAGGGCGATGCTCAGCCTCGGTCCCCTCACCTTTCCCGTCTCGCTGCGCTCGACGGGCCCCTCTCCTCTCCCGTAAACGGGAGAGGACAAGAAGCGAGCTTGCTATGACCAACCACAACCCCCTCATTGTCTTCACCCCGTCCGGAAAGCGCGGGCGCTTTCCGCTCGGCACACCTGTTCTGCAGGCAGCCCGGGCACTCGGTGTCGATATCGACTCGGTGTGCGGTGGCCGTGCCATCTGCGGGCGCTGCCAGATCAATGTCGGCGAGGGCGAGTTCGCCAAGCACGGCATCGTCTCGCGCGCCGATCATGTTTCGGAATTCTCTGAAGTCGAGGAGCGTTACGACCGGCTGCGCGGACTGGCCTCAGGCCGCCGCTTGTCGTGTCAGACCAAGATCATCGGCGATCTGGTCATCGACGTGCCGCCGGAATCCCAGGTCCACAAGCAGGTGGTGCGCAAGGAAGCCGATACGCGGGCCATCGAGCTCGATCCCTGTACGAGGCTGTGCTTCATCGAGGTTGAAGAGCCGGACATGCACAAGCCATCGTCCGATCTGGAGCGCGTCTACAAGGCGCTGAAAGACCAGTGGCAGATCGATCATCTCAGCTGCGATCTGCCGATCATCGCCGGTCTGCAGAAAGTTCTGCGCAAGGGCGAATGGAAAATCACCGCGGCGATCTATTCACGCGCCCCCGGCGGTGGCAACCGCCTCGTGTCGATCTGGCCGGGCTTCCATGACAAGGCTTTCGGAATCGCCATCGATGTTGGCTCGACCACCATCGCCGCCCACCTCACCAACCTGTCGACCGGCGAGGTCACGGCGTCCGCCGGCTTGATGAACCCTCAGATCCGCTTCGGCGAGGATCTGATGAGCCGCGTCTCCTATGTGATGATGAATCCGGGCGGCGAAAAGGAAATGACGCTCGCCATCCGCCAGGCGCTCAACACCTTGGCCGAGGACGTGGCCAGGCAAGGCGCAATCGAGCTCAACGACATTCTCGAGGTCGTATTGGTCGGCAATCCGGTCATGCATCACCTGTTCCTGGGGATCGATCCGACTGAACTCGGCGGCGCGCCGTTTGCACTCGCCACTGGCCTTGCCATCACCTGCCCGGCGCGCGAGCTTGATTTGAGACTCAACACTGGCGCATGGGCCTATGTGCTGCCCTGTATCGCTGGTCATGTCGGGGCCGATACGGCGGGCATGGTGCTGTCGGAAGCCCCGCACGAGTCGGAGGAGATCATGCTGGCGGTCGATGTCGGCACCAATGCCGAGATCGTGCTGGGTTCCAGGGCGCGGCTGCTGGCGTGTTCTTCGCCCACCGGTCCTGCCTTCGAGGGGGCACAGATT
This sequence comes from Hyphomicrobiales bacterium, assembly GCA_031431065.1. Classification (GTDB taxonomy): domain Bacteria; phylum Pseudomonadota; class Alphaproteobacteria; order Rhizobiales; family Aestuariivirgaceae; genus Aestuariivirga. The sequence continues at coordinate 1,538 of JANPCS010000475.1, forward strand.
TCATCGGGCCAGCGCGCCGCTCCCGGCGCCATCGAACGCATCCGCATCGATCCCCAAACGCTTGAACCGCGCTACAAGGTTATCGGCTGCGATCTGTGGTCGGATGAAGATGGCTTTGAAACCGCCATCGCCCAAACCGGTGTCACCGGCATCTGCGGCTCCGGCATCATCGAGGCCATTGCCGGGATGTATCTCGCAGGCATCATCAACCAGGACGGGTTGGTTGACGGTTCGATGGCTGCGCGCAACCCTCGCATCGAACCGCACAAGCGCACTTTCAACTATGTTATTCGCGCGCCGCTCACCGAGGGTAACGAGCCGCTGATCCGCATCACCCAGAACGACGTGCGGGCCATCCAACTTGGCAAAGCGGCGCTTTATGCCGGGGTGCGGCTGCTGATGGACAAGCTTGGCATCGACCGGGTTGGCAAGATCAGGCTGGCAGGCGCCTTTGGCAGCCATATCGATGTCAAATACGCCATGATTCTCGGTCTGGTGCCGGATTGCGACCTGTCAAAAGTGCAGAGTGCCGGCAATGCGGCGGGCACGGGGGCGCGCATTGCGCTGCTGAATGCGAAGGCACGCGACGAGATTGAAGCGGTGGTCCGCCGCATCGAGAAGATCGAGACGGCGGTCGAGCCGATGTTCCAGCAACATTTCGTCGAAGCCATGGCAATCCCGCACAAAACCGCGCATTTCCCCAATCTTTCGGCCGCTGTCACCTTGCCGCCGATCAAGGACATCATCTCAACCGGCGATGATGGCAATGAACGCCGCCGCCGCAGGGGTTGAAGCTAAGCAACAGATCGGCGGTTGCCGTTTTCCGTTAAGTGAAGTTAATGCCGTTTCAAGCCGTTCAAACTTTGCCGGAAAATGCGACTCAATGTAATTTTCATGAGATTGCCGGTTGCTTTGGCTGCATTTGAGGGCTATTGACGTTCGCGCGGACGGCATAACACAAGGTAATCGGACCAGGCTTTGATTATTTGCAACAGGTCCGCGGATAGGATGACATATGGCACTTTCGAAACGACAGGCTGCTTACCTCAACAAGATCATTTCCACCGCGCAGAAGTTCCTGGCAACGGCCGAGCAGGAAGAAAAGAAGTCCGGCAAGAGCGGATCGAAGCGCCACCGCCGCTCAGGCGTCGAGGCCGAGAAGATGCGCGCCGACATTCTCGCCAAGCGCGCCAAGGGCGTCCCGGCCGCCAAGCTGGCCGAGAAGTATGGCGTCAGCTCCGCCTATATCTATATGATCAAGGACTAGCAGGCCTCGACACCGGGAGAGGCCCGGCTTAAGTTGCGGGCCATGCTCAATCTCGATCCGCTTCGTTCGATTGTCGAGCGCTCAGGGCTCGATGCCCTGGCGCTCGTGCCGAGAGAGCTTCGCCTGGCCGGCTGATCTACCGCCGCCCGGCGCCTGTGACCCTCGACATCTCCTCATTGCCATGCGCCGCCAGCACGCGGCCGGCGAGATAGAGCGAGCCGCAGATCAGGATGCGTGGGGCCGGCCCCATCATGCCAGCCTGTTTCAGTGCGGGTTCGAGGCCCGTTGCCGTCTCCGCCGACACCCCATGGCGGCGCGCCGCCACTGCCAGAACTTCGGCGTCAACCGCATTCGCCTCATCGGGAATGGTCAGCGTCACGGCGCGCGCGGCGATGCCTGCAAAGCAGGAGATGAAACTCCCGATGTCCTTGGTATTGAGCATGCCCCAGACCAGCACCAGCGGCCGCGAGTGCTTGTCGTTCAGTTCCGAAAAGGCCTGCGCAAGAGCGCGGCCGGCGGAAGGGTTATGGCCGCCGTCGAGCCACAGTTCCGTTTCCGGCGGCAGCAGTGGGGAAAGCGCCCCCGGCCCCAGCCGCTGCATGCGGGCGGGCCAGGTGGTGGCTTTCAGGCCCTCGGCGATATGCGCGTCACTGATCCGCGGATCGCTCAACTGGCGGATGGCCGCAATGGCGTTGCCGGCATTGTCGATCTGGTGACGGCCCCTCAACTGCGGCAGCGGCAAATCAAGCAGGCCGTTTTCATCCTGGAATACCAGGCGGCCATGCTGCTCGTAAGCCTGCCAGTCTTGGCCCGCGATGGCGAGTGGCGCTTGCACGCGGGCCGCGACGCGCTCGATTTCGTCCCGCGCTTCATCGGGCTGAACGCCAACGATAGCCGGGCAATGGCGTTTCAGGATGCCCGCCTTCTCATGGGCGATGAGGCTCAGGGTATCGCCCAGATATTGCTGGTGATCGTAATCGATGGTGGTGATGATCGAGACGGCGGGCCTGTCGATGACATTGGTCGCGTCGAGCCTGCCGCCCAAGCCCACTTCGAGAATGAGATATTCCGCCGGTGTCCGGCTGAAGGCCAGGAAAGCCGCAGCCGTGGTGATCTCGAAAAAAGTGATGGGCTCTCCAGCATTGGCGGTCTCGCATTCCTCCAGGAGCCATGAGAGATCGCTCTCCGAAATCAACGCGCCGGCGACGCGGATGCGCTCGTGGAACTTC
>JANPCS010000476.1:0-3128 GCA_031431065.1 Hyphomicrobiales bacterium
CCAAGCCACCAAGCTTCGGCGTACCATCGAGATCGGCGCCCCAGGAGGTGAGGTCAATGCCGGTCAGCACCACTTCGGAATAGCCGGTCGCCACCAGGCGGCGCACCTGTTCCACCACATCGGCGGCCTGAATGGAGCGCGAATTGCCGCGGCCGAAGGGAATGATGCAGAAGGTGCAGCGATGATCGCAGCCATTTTGCACCTGCACGAATGCTCGTGTGCGCTCCTTGAGCCCGTCGATGAGATGCGGGCGCGTCTGCCTCACCGACATGATGTCGCCAACCGACACCCGCGCATTGGCACCATGCCGCCAGCTTTCGTACCTGAGCTTTTCCTCATTGCCGAGAACGCGTGAGACCTCCGGCATCCTAGCGAACATCTCAGGATCGGTCTGCGCCGCACAACCGGTAACGATGATCCGCGCATCCGGGTTTTCGGCCCGCGCCTTGCGGATCGCCTGCCGCGCCTGGCGTGTCGCCTCGGCCGTCACCGCGCAGGTGTTGAAGACGATGGCATCGGCAAGCCCCGCCTTCGCGGCATGATTGCGCATCACCTCTGACTCATAGGTGTTGAGGCGGCAGCCGAAAGTAACGAATTCTGTCTCGCGCATGGCGCTAGACCGCCAGATGCGGCGGCAACTCGCCTTCGAACTCGTAAGTGACGGGGCCGGTCATCAGGATATGCCCGTCGCTTTCGCGTACCTCCATCAGCAGGTCGCCGCCGGGAAGCGTGATCGTCGCCGTGCGGTTGAACTTCCTGAGGCGGAAGCCTGCCGCCATGACGGCGCAGGCCGCCGTACCGCAGGCGCGCGTCAGGCCGGCGCCGCGCTCCCACACCTTGATGGTCGCATGGTCCTTGGAGTCGACGCGGGCCAGCGTGATGTTGGCGCGCTGCGGAAACAGCGGATGAAACTCCAGCATCGGCCCGGCCTTGGCGAGATCGACAACATCGAGTTGCTTCACCCAGAAAATGCAATGCGGATTGCCGACATTGACGACCGATGGCGAATGCAGCAGCGGCGCATCGGCGGGCCCCACCATCAGTTCGATGTAGCGGGTGTCGTGGAATTTCTCCGACAACGGAATATCCTGCCAGTCGAAGCGTGGGCTGCCGTTGTCGATGGTGACCAGTTTTTCGCCGGCCTTCCGCGCCAGCAGAAAGCCGCCCTTGGTATCGATGGTGGCGTTGTCTTTCCGCGTCTCGTCGAACAGCAGATCGGCGATGCAGCGCGAGGCATTGCCGCAGCTTTCGACCTCGAAGCCCTCGTTGTTCCAGATGCGCATCTTGACGTCGGCACGGCTCGAAGGCTCGAGCACGATCAGCTGGTCGCAGCCGATGCCGGTCTTGCGGTCGGCGATGCGCCGGGCCTTCGCCTCGTCCATCGCAACCGGCACCTGGCGCGCATCGAACACGACAAAATCATTGCCGAGTCCGTTCATCTTGCGGAAATGGTGGGGCGATGCCGCTGTCATGATGGGGCTTATATGGGAAAACCCCTTGAAAAGGCCAGTGCTTTTGGTGGGCGTGGTAACGGCGGCAACCGGCCAGTCCCGCCAGCCTCTTGGCCAATGAGACTTGCGGTCTTCACACCCTTCATCCGGCAAGGTATGGAACAGCCCTCGGCGTGGCAAGTCGGATTCCACACCAGACAGTCAAGTGGGAGAAAACGGCAATGGATTTCCGCAGCGAACTGGTGGGCTCTTTCTCCGAGGGCTCGAACGGCAACCCCACGGTGGCGATGATCGAGGCCGCCTTCGTGCATCACGGCCTCAACTGGCGCTATATCAATTGCGAGGTGCCGCCGGAAAAGCTGGCCGATGCCGTCAACGGCGCCCGTGCCATGGGCTGGCGCGGCTTCAACTGCTCGATCCCGCACAAGGTGGCGGTGATCGAGCACTTGGATGGTCTGGGCGAGAGTGCGGCCATCATGGGGGCCGTCAATTGCGCGGTGAACCGCGACGGCAAATTCATCGGCGAGAACACCGATGGCAAAGGCTTCCTGAAGTCGCTGCTCGAGGTGGTGAATCCGATGGGAAAATCGGTGGTGATGTTTGGCGCTGGTGGTGCGGCCCGCGCCATCGGCGTTGAGCTTGCGTTGGCGGGCGCCAGTTCACTGACGGTGGTCAACCGTTCAATCCTGCGCGGCGAGCCACTGGTGCAATTGCTCAACAACAAAACCGCAACCCCTACGTCACTTGTGCAATGGCCGCGCGAATATGCAATTCCCGCCGGCACCGACATCGTCGTCAACGCCACCTCGATCGGCCTCGGCGATGGCAACCAGCCGCTCGATATCGACTTGAACGCGCTGAAACCCGGCATGGTGGTGGCCGATGTCATCGTCGATCCGCCCAACACAAGGTTTCTGCGCGATGCCAAGGCCAGGGGCTGCACCCTGATCGATGGCTTGGGCATGCTGATCAACCAAGGCGTCATCGGCGTCAAATACTGGACCGGCATCGACGTTGATCCGGCGGTGATGCGCAAGAAGCTCGAGGAGATTTTCGGGAGTTGAGCGTGACGCAGCAATTCACCGGCGGCTGCCTGTGCGGCGCCGTGCGCTATGAGGCGCATGGGCAACCGGTGTTCGCCGGCCACTGCCATTGCCGCGATTGCCAGCGCGCCACGGGTGCGGGCCACGCGTCCTACATGGGCATGCCGCGCCAGCAGGTGAAGGTCAGCGGCGAGACGCGAATGTTTTCGATATTGGCCGACAGTGACCTGCCCGCCAACCGCCTGTTCTGCCCCACCTGCGGCAGCCAGATCATGGCCGCCGACAGCGCCACCCCGGACATCATCACCATCTTCGCCGGAACGCTGGACGATACGTCGCTGTTCAACCCCCAGGCCGCGATCTATGTGCGCAGCCGTCCGCACTGGGACCGGACGATCCATACGCTGCCGGAGTTCGAAGCGGCGCCGCCAAAGGGGACGGATGGGGTCTAGCGGCTTGGGACGGCGCAGCCATCACCATAGCCGCCACACCAACTTCTCTGCCGTGCTGCCAACTTCTCTCTCAAAACATCCCGTTGGCGTTCTCGGCCTTATCTGGCAAGATTTGCAGCACGTCCCAGTGTTCGACAATCTTGCCCGCATCGTCGAGGCGGAAGATGTCGATGCCGGCCCAG
>JANPCS010000477.1:0-7126 GCA_031431065.1 Hyphomicrobiales bacterium
ATGGGGGCGGGCACCCACCTGATTGCCCGCGTGCTGCACATAGTCAACCAGCGCCTCACCGGTGAAAATGACGCGGCCGAGACTGGCGGCCGCTATGCCGGTGAGGTGATCATGCAGGAGCATGCCGCTGAAGCCGTTGCACAGTCTTGACGCCACCTCGGCCGTTTTCCGCGTGAACACCGCCGTCATTCCGGTCACGGTGTTCAGCAGCAGCATGCCGAAGAGATCGCCGGGCTCGCGCCGCGATTCGTAGGCTTGCAGGGATGGTGCCGTCAACTGGCCCTCCTCATCGGTGATCGTTGCATCGCAATGCGCCAGCGCCGCGCCATGGGCGCTAAGCACCGCGCAGGTCTTCTCCAGCTTGGCCGGATGCCAGACATCGTCCTGGTCGCAATAGCCAAACAGACGGCCTGGGCCGGTGTGTTCGCTCAAGGCCACGGCAAGCCCGGCGGCGAAAGCCCGGCGGACGCCATGCTGTTCATGCAGCGCCACGGCACGGCAGCCGTGCCGCTCAAGCAGCAAGCCGAGTTCCTCATCGGTTACCGTTTCCGCTCCGTCCAGCACGGCGACGATGCTCAGCGCGACATTCGACTGGCGGCTGAGCGACTCGATCTGCCGGGCGGCGGCAGACAGCGCCGGCTTGTGAAATGCCACGATGACCGTGACCTCCGGTTGCCTGGCTGGCACGGGTTCCGCGGAGTGGGGCGCCATCGGCGTCAGCCGCCCGCAACGGCGGCTCTCATGCCAGTCCGTAGGCCGCGGCCGTCTTGCCGCTGTTTGGCAGCGGGAAATCGGCGTTGCCGGCAATGACTTCCACCAAACTGTCTTTTCCGATCACGTCATCGCATGGAAGTTCAAAACCGTGATAGCCGTCGCCGATCCCGGCAGCCACCAGGTCCTTGCGCAGTTTGTTGGCGACCAGCGACACGATCACCTTGCCGTCGACCTTCAGATGAACCTTCGCCTTGACGCGCGGCTGGTCGATGACCATGGCCCAGCCGCGCAGCTTGCGGTCGATGAACCGGTCGACATGCCCCGTATAGCGCAAGCGCGACGCACGCAAATAGTTCTCGGTGCCGTTGTTGACGACTTTCAGCGCTTGCTCGCGCCGCTCCGCGGTCAGGGCGATGCCGGCAAATGCCGCGGTCTTCTCGATTGACTCCTCCGGGAACTGGATGAACTTCTCATAGGACACCAGCAGCATGGGGCATTTGATGTGGCTGACGGTTTTGGCCAGATCCATGTATTCGCCGGCATACATCGGCAGGAATGGAATCACATCCATCTGCATTGACACATGGTTGCGCATGGCGATGGCCAGGATGTCGCGGAACATCACGATGATGCGCGGCTTGCGCAGCACGGAAACGATGTCCGGCAAGGCCTTGTAGGCATTGGGCCGCTTGAATCCCCAAACGTCATGCTTGGCATTGCGGGCGGCAGCGAACTCGGCCAGTCCTTTGAAATCGCCTTTGTCGATGAACCCAGCCACTTCCACGTCTTCGAACACCGCCTTGTCGACCGCATCCCCCATGTAGACGCCGAGGTCTTGCAGAAGTGCCGAGAGCATCGATGTGCCGCTGCGGGCAAGTCCCACGACCGCCAGGGTTGCCTGGCCGTCGAACGGCACCGCATTGATCTCCGCCAGGCCGCGGTTGACCAGGCTCAGTTCGCGTCCTTCACTCATCTGCTCGGTTGCTTCTTTGCGTGAGCCGCTCGTTCTTGTTTATGGTGTCAGAGATAGTCACGATAGGCATCGAAGTCTGACTTATAAATTAACTCGATCTTCTGACGCGCTTCGGGGGTAAGCAACTGCCCGTAATTCGGGAACAAGCCGAGCTTGTTCACCTGATGGCGGGAAAAGGCCGTGGTGTCGAGGGTGTCGCCCTTCATCGGCTCCTGCTTGGCCTTGCGCTTGCTTTCAAGGACGTGAAGCCAGTCGAGATCGGCGAAATTGGTCGCCGTGATGCCCACCTCCGCCTCAAACGCATTGAGTTCGGTGAACAGATCCTGCTTGCTGATATTGATAACCCGGTCGGGTTTGCGCTGGGTTTCGTACAAATGGAACTGCGGACGGAAGTGGATGTCCACCTGCCGCATGTCCAGCGTCGCCGCCATGTCGAGGAAGGTCTGAAAGGAATAGCCTTTTTCCGCCGAAATCATGCCGTTGGAATAAAGTTCCATGTCCTTGTCGGCGAATTGGGTTTTCAGTGCGTGGCGGTAGATCGACACTGCGCGGCTGTAGGGATCGCGGATGATGCGCAGCAGCGTCGCGCCGGCCATGCCGTTGGCGGCGCTCTCGGCATAGATGTCCGACTTCGAGAATTGCTCCATGCGGTGGCGATGCGGCCAGGAGGCATACTCCCTCACGTCGCGCGAGAAGCCGGAGATGTGGCTGAACCACACATAAACCGTGGTGCAGGCGGATTTCGGCGACCACAGCACGGCGAGATTCTTGTTGACATTCAGCAGCGGCAACGGCGCTGTGGTCAGCGGTGAGGCGTTGCGGCGGTTGACAGTCTGGCTGTCGGGCCTGGCATTGGCCTGCGGCATCTGCAGCGGCCAGCGCGGACGGGCCGGCGGAGCACCACCGTCCTGTCCCTGCCGGCCACCCGCCCGCTTGCCTTGACCCAATTCCGGACCGGCGCCAGGACCTCTACCAGGACCTCTACCATGACCCATTCCCTGCCGGGTACCCAATCTCTGGTCCATGCCGGCCCGGCCGGCACCCGGTTGCGGCCGGGCAGACGGCCGTTCATTGCCCTCACGCGTCGCGCTGGCAGCGGCGATGGCCTGGGCCAGCGCCATGATCCGGGCGTCGCGCTTGCTACGGCGCTCGGCCGGCAGCCCGGGATCGCGACCCTCGGAACCGCGCCTTCTGCCACCGCGGCCTTCGCCACGGCCTTCGCCAGCACGCCCGCGTCCACCTCCGCCAAGTCCGGCATCACCTGGCACATCGCTCTTGGTCTGCCCGGCCCCGGCAGCGCGAAGCCGCTCGGCGCGGCGTTCGGCTTTGCCCTGCGCCATAGCGCTATCCTCGCCGCTGTCGGTGCTTCCGATGCTGGCCACCTGTAACAGCAGTTGCCAGGTATTCCCGGCCTCGCCCGGCGCAATATCAACTCCCGCTTCGGACAGCAGTCCGCGCAATTTCTCGTTGACACCCGGAACCGGTGTAAGAAGATCGTCGATGGAACGGATGTCGCTGTCCTGATCCTTCAGGCCAGGTTCCGCCAACGACTGCCCCAGCCGCTTCTCCATCCATTCCACATCCGCCTGGATGGCAGCAAGATAAGGCTCGATGACGCTTGGCGCCAGGCGGAAGCCTGTCGGATCGAGCTCCCGCAGTTTGGCGAGCAACTTTCTCGCCGCACCCCCCCGCAGCGGCTTCAAGCCTTCATCAGCCGCATGCGCGGTATATTGGAAGCGCAACTGCGCTGCCAGCCTGGTGATCGATTCATTCATGCGGATCAGCGTGATGCTGGCCAGCGGAATGCCGGTGCGTTGACAAAAATCGATGACCACATCGCGATCCGGAAAACAACCGGGATCGAATTTGACGAGCCTGACCTTGGCGGCGCCGAACACCTCGTCGAACTTTTCGAATTTTTTGCGATAGGCCGGAACACTGTTACTGATTTTCAGTTCACGTAGGTTGCCGGTCATGAGCTTCTGCTGCACCGCGCTTGCGATATAGGACACAGGCGCACGCACATAGGCCAGGACGTCGATGTCGTCATAGCCATGACCGCCAAGATAGCCCTGGAGTTGCCTGAGCCCGGCCGCTGACATGCGCAAGATGCGCTCGCCCGATATCACCAGCGTCCGGCCATCGGCAATTTTGACCGAGTCATCGAGATCGGGCCGGGCTCGCACCGCTATGGTCGCGGCATCCATCATGCCCGATCTTGCCATTTTCCTGGCGGCATGCGACCGCGGCCCACTTTTGAAAATCGCCGAGATAGCGATGCTGTGGTTCGGTCTGGCCTGGATGCGGGCATAATAGAATTTTTCGTCATCCAGCTCTGCCAGGCTATGCTGAATCGACGTCGTTCCGGTCTTATGCATCCCAACATGCAAAATACATTTGGCCATTGGCAACTCCTCTGATCGGCAATGTCGGGCGGGCGCGGCCTTGCCTCCCATTGGACGGTGATTTGGGTGAGCCTTAATCGATGTTGATTGAATAGTCTTCGTGTTTTAGCGATAGATTTGGGGAATAGTGTGGGTCGCGAGTCAGCGTCGAGCCCCATTTTTCCTTCATGAAGAGCACTTCCGAACGGAACCGCTCGCGCTTGACCGGGTCGTCCTCGCTGCCGCGCGACAGCGACTCATGGTGATAGAGCTCGGCAAACGGCGTCCATGTGGTCCGGTAGCCGGCCGCCGCAACCTTCAAGCAGAAATCGATGTCGTTGAACGCCACCTTGAGGTTTTCCTCATCGAGACCGCCCACTTCCTCATAGATCGACTTGGCGACGACCAGGCAGGCACCAGTCACCGCGGTGACGTTGTGCGTCAATAGCAGCCGTCCGAAATAGCCCTGTGCTGTGCGCTGAAATCTCTTATGCGAATGGCCGGCTACGCCGCCGAGACCGACGATGACGCCCGCATGCTGAATGGTATTATTGGGATAGTATAGTTTCGCACCGATACAACCAGCCCCGGGCCGCCGTGCCAGGCTGACCATTTCGGTCAGCCAGCCGGGGCTGATCACTTCGATGTCATTGTTGATCAGGCCGATGATCTCGCCCTTCACCTGCGACACGGCGAAATTGTTAATTGCCGAATAATTGAACGGATGCGGATAGGGCAGCACCCTGGCCGTTCCCGCGGTTGCGAGTTCGCGGAAATAGTCCAGCACGGCCGGGTCGTCGCTGTTATTGTCAACGACGAGGATTTCATAGTTTGGATACGTGGTTTTTTTAATGATCGAGTCGATACAAACCCTCAGAATGTCAAGGCCGTTGTGGGTCGGAATGATCAGGCTGACCAGCGGTGGCGTTTCCGGTAAGTCATAACGGATCCGATACCAGTTGGTCTCCGGTATCTGCTCGACCTTGCCCTTGGCGGGCGCTGTTTCGAGATAGGATGACAGGGCTTTTATGGCGTTCTCGACGGCATATCTCTTGAACTTTTCGTTTTGTGCCACCGACTCCGATGTCATCCGCCAATGATAGAGAATCTTCGGGATATGGACGATCCTTCGCTCGTCGATGATTGCCAGTATCCGAAGACTGAGGTCGTAGTCTTGGCTACCATAGTACTCCCTGCGCCAGCCGCCGACAGCACGGATGTTGGCGGCGCGATGCACGGTAAGGTGGTTGAGATAGTTTTGGCTGAGGAAAAGGTCGTGATTCCATTCGGGCTTGAAGTAGGGGTCGAGGCGCTTCACGCCGTCCTCTTCGATCTTGTCCTCGTCCGAATAGAGGATTTCGGCATCCGGCTGCTGATCGATGGCGAAGGCGATCTCCGCCAGGGCATGTGGCCGCAAAAGATCGTCATGATCGAGCAGCGCCACATAATCTCCGCCAGCCAGGCTGAAGGCGGAATTGGTGGCCTCGGCGATGTGCCCGTTCTCCGTCCGGTATATCACCTTGATGCGCGTATCGCGGGCTATCCAGCGTTCCAGCGCCGGTCTGACCCAGGGCACCGTCGAAGCATCGTCGGCGATGCACAGTTCCCAGTCCGGATAGATCTGGCCGGCGACGCTGGCGATGGCCCCGTCAAGCAGCGCTTCGGGCGTATTGTAGACAGGCATCACCACCGAGATCAGTGGCCGGGATGTCAGGGCTTCCACCCGCCTGGCCACTTCCGGCCGGTTCCCGAGGTTGAAATCTGCGATGTCTATCCACTTGTGATACTGCGCCAAATTGCGCCTTCCGCCTGATCTGCCCCGCCAAGCCGGGTTGACCACTTCGAAGGCAATACCATACTTGGCAACCATGTGCATAGCTTTGACCAGCCATCCGGCCCGCGGCTTTTCTTCAAGCACATTAGCGCCGTTCCGCATCGCCCGCATGACGAAAGTCCAGGCCGGCACCCGGCTTACGGTGAGCTGCTGGATTTGGAACTGGCAATCGGTTTCGGATGGATCGAGCCGCATCGCCTTGCACGGGTGGCTGAGATAGACCACAAGCCTGTAACGCCCGGCGCCAATCCGCCGCATATCCTCCGAGGCTGCCTGCGAAAAGCCTCTGCGCGTCTTGAAGTACAGCCGCGGCGACAGCCGGCCGCCGATTAGCCGGATGTTGAGTTCGATGGACAAGGCGCCGAAATTTGCGGCTGAATCGAGATTGTAAATGATGTAGGGGTCGGCGCCGCTGCCTTTCCAGACATCCCCTTCGGGGACCACGTCCTGAGCGCTTTTCACCCGTCCCGGTTCGAGCAGGTTGGACTGCCCCTTGGAGCCACCTCTGCGCCATAGACCATAAAGCTTCTTCATCGGCTGCTGCTACTGCTCAAGAATGCGACGGCCCTGAATGACCGGGGATAGGGCAAGTCCCCGGCGGAAATTTCTTGATACTATGGCCACTCGGGACTGAACGATACCGTGTCACACTACTCCGCCGCCGATCCACTCTCGTCGGCCGCTTCGGGACCACGCAGGGCTTGCAATTCTTCCTTGAGCTTGGTTCGCTCGGCCGCCAGTTCATCCAGCCTTGCACGGATTCCCTTCATGCGGGCCACCGCCGCCGTATCCCTCTTGTCGTGGTCGCCGCGTTCCTCACGCTTTGCCCGACGCTCCTGCTTTGACTGGTCCATCTCAATTCCCTCGAAGCCGATCCACGCCCCTCATTTCTATTGCAGCGCACACCGGGCCTATGTCAAGCCATTCGCCGTGCGCATCGAGATCACGTGCCTTTCTTTCCCCACAACTTGCGTTATTCTTGGCGGCGTTTCCGGCACCGGCCGGATGTTGCACTCATTTCGGGAGTATCGACCATGCCGATCATGTTGCGCCAGTTACTATTTGCTGCCTTGGGCCTCACCTTTCTCGGTCTTGGTGGCAGGGGTTCGGCAACCGAGGCAGCCGAAGTGTCATGTGATGTCTCGGCGGCGGCCGGCAAGCCGGAACCTGCCCCGCCATCGCCCGGACCGGACGGCCAGTTCCAAATTTTCTGGCATATTT
>JANPCS010000478.1:0-1751 GCA_031431065.1 Hyphomicrobiales bacterium
CTTGTTGAAGGCGATGATCTCGGTCTTCTCGGCCAACAGCGGCGAATAGGCTTTGAGCTCCTTGCGGATGACGCGATAGTCCTTGACCGGATCCTCCGATGTCACATCGATCAGGTGCAGCAGCACGGCGCAGCGCTCGACGTGCCCTAGGAACCTGGTACCCAGTCCATGGCCTTCATGAGCGCCTTCGATGAGGCCGGGAATATCGGCCAGCACGAAGCTCTGGGTGCCGACCCGCACCACGCCCAGCTGCGGGTGCAGGGTAGTGAAGGGATAGTCGGCGATCTTGGGCTTGGCGGCCGAAACCGCCGCCAGCAAGGTCGATTTCCCGGCATTGGGAAGGCCCACGAGGCCCGCGTCGGCAATGAGCTTCAAGCGCAGCCAGATCCAGCGCTCTTCGCCCGAAAGGCCGGGATTGGCGTGGCGCGGCGCCCGGTTGATCGACGACTTGAAGTAATGATTTCCGAAACCGCCATTGCCGCCCTTGGCGATGCGGTAGCGGTCGCCAACCTTGGGAAGATCGGCCACCATGGTCTCGTTATCTTCCTCGAACACCTGGGTGCCGGCCGGAACTTTCAGTGTGATATCAGCGGAATTCGCACCCGCCCGCAGGCGTCCCATGCCGTGGCCGCCGGTCGTCGCCTTGAAATGCTGCTGGTAGCGGTAGTCGATCAGCGTGTTGAGGCCATCGACCGACTCGATCCAGATGTCACCACCCTTGCCGCCGTCGCCGCCGTCAGGTCCGCCCATCTCGATGAATTTCTCGCGCCGGAACGACACGGAGCCAGCGCCACCGTCGCCGGAGCGCACATAAACCTTTGCCTGGTCGAGGAATTTCATGGGTTCGCCTTGTAACCTTTCAGGACCCGCACGCCTAGTCCCCTGTGGATTCCGGGCAACAGGTCAGCGTCGATATTGCAGTGCAACAGATTGCCCACATTGAGAACACATTCGGAAGCTTTACGGGTTTTCTTCACCCGAACATCGGCGGTCGCGTGGAGATGAACTCGGATAACCTCGCGTTCATCAGATTGGCGGCTGTCTAAACGGAAAGGAACAACATGAAGAACACTCTGTTTGCGGGACTTATAGCTGGAACTGTACTTGTCGCAGGTTTGGCCATACCAGCCGAAGCTTCCTGCAGCGATCAGGGAACGTGCATGAATACTGCTTTCAAGACAAAGAAATCTAGCATCCGCAAGACTTCCGTGAAGCGTCATGCCGCCGTGCAAACGCGGAGCAAGAGCGCCAGAAAGCATAAACCGCGCAAACATCGGGCGCAACGTCATCGGTCTTCGCATGCCGTGGCGGCGGTGCCGGGTCAGTCGCGCCAGGTCGTGTCGCTGATCAACAGCATGGCGCCGGCGCAAGGCGTCCCCGCCTGGTTTGCACTGCGCATCGCCAGGGTCGAATCCAACTATAATCCGCGGCTGCGCGGGGCGGCTGGCGAATATGGCGTGTTCCAACTCAAATGCGCCACCGCCAAGGGCATCGGCTTTCGCGGCAATTGCTCGGCGCTGCTCGATCCGCGCGTCAATGTGCAATATGGCGTCATGCATCTGGCGCTGGCGATGAAGTCGTCGCGCGGCAACATGCGGCTGGCGGCATCGAAGCACAATGGCGGGCTCGGCCGCAAGACGGAAATCGCCGGCTACATCGCCAAGGTATTCTGAGACAGCGATGGAGCGGAGCGTCATCACCTCCGCTCCTTTGCCTTGGCCCAGGCGGCGGTTAAAAGCTCGAGCTTCATC
>JANPCS010000479.1:0-5547 GCA_031431065.1 Hyphomicrobiales bacterium
CCAAAAGCCATCGGTAGTATCTTGAATGTGAAGGCTGAGGGGTTGTGGAAGGGGCTGGGGCTGGCTACCTCCACGCGACGGAAACTCAAGAACAAAGAGCCGAGCAGACCCGGAAACCACTGGTTTTTGGGTCGGGATGAATGACGGCAAACTGGGTGAACAAGGCACCACAGGGCGAATTTTCGCGCTCTTGGGAATGAATGAATAAAGGAACCGGAAGACGATGCGCATTGAACGCCGCTACACCAGGCTGGACCAGGGCACTTACGGGAATCTCGAATTCCGCCGCGCCACCAGCGAAATCAAAAATCCCGACGGCTCGGTGGTGTTCCGGCTCGAGAACATCGAGGTTCCGGCGGCCTGGAGCCAGGTGGCAACCGACATTCTGGCGCAGAAGTATTTCCGCAAGGCGGGCGTTCCCAGGGCGTTGAAGCGGGTCGAGGAGGAAACCGTTCCATCCTGGCTGTGGCGCTCGGTGGCGGATGAAGATGGGCTCGCGGCGCTGCCGGAGAAGGAACGTTTCACCGGCGAACGCAGTTCGATGGAGGTCTTCAACCGCCTGGCCGGCACCTGGACCTATTGGGGCTGGAAGGGCAAATACTTCGACAGCGAAGACGATGCCCGCGCCTTCTATGACGAGATGTGCTTCATGCTGGCAACGCAGAAGTGCGCGCCAAATTCTCCGCAGTGGTTCAACACCGGACTGCACTGGGCTTACGGTATCGATGGCCCCGGCCAGGGTCACTACTATGTCGATCACGAGACCGGCCGGTTGACCAAGTCGAAGTCGGCCTATGAGCATCCGCAACCGCATGCCTGCTTCATCCAGTCGGTGGCTGACGATCTCGTCAACGAGGGCGGCATCATGGACCTGTGGGTGCGTGAGGCGCGGCTGTTCAAGTATGGCTCCGGTACCGGTACCAACTTCAGCCAGGTGCGCGGCGAGTACGATAGACTTTCGGGCGGCGGCTATTCATCGGGCTTGATGAGTTTTCTCATGATCGGCGACCGGGCGGCGGGCGCCATCAAGTCGGGCGGCACCACGAGGCGCGCCGCCAAGATGGTGATCGTCGATGTCGATCACCCCGATGTCGAGGACTTCATCGAATGGAAGGTCAGGGAAGAGCAGAAGGTCGCGGCTTTGGTCACCGGCTCGAAGACAGTGCGCAAACACATGCAGGCGATCATGAAGGCCTGCCTCAACTGCGAGGGGCCGGGCAATGATTGTTTCGAGATCGAGAAGAACCCGGCGCTGAAGCGCGCGGTGAAGGACGCCCGCAAGGCGATGGTGCCCGACAACTACATCAAGCGGGTGATCCAGTTCGCGCGCCAGGGCTATACCGACATTGAGTTCGACGTCTATGATACCGATTGGGACGGCGAGGCCTATCGCACGGTGTCCGGCCAGAACTCCAACAACTCGGTGCGGGTAACCGACGAATTCCTGCGCGCGGTTGAGACCGATGCCGACTGGAAACTCAATTCGCGCATCACCGGCAAGGTGACCAACACCATCAAGGCCGCAGCGCTGTGGGACAAGATCGGCTATGCCGCCTGGGCTTCGGCTGATCCCGGCATCCAGTATCACTCGACCATCAACGACTGGCACACGTGCCCGGCATCGGGCGAAATCCGCGCCTCAAATCCGTGTTCGGAATATATGTTCCTCGATGACACGGCGTGCAATCTCGCGTCCTTGAACCTGCTGCAGTTCCGCGACCCGGAAACCGGCAGGTTCGAGATCGCCTCGTTCGAACATGCGGTCAGGCTGTGGACGGTGGTGCTTGAAGTTTCGGTGATGATGGCGCAATTCCCATCGAAGGAAATCGCCCGGCTCTCCTATGATTTCCGCACGCTGGGCTTAGGGTTCGCCAATATCGGCGGGCTGCTGATGAAGGCCGGCATTCCCTATGACAGCCATGAGGGCCGCGCCATCTGTGCTGCCATCTCGGCCATCATGACCGGCGTTTCCTATGCGACCTCCGCCGAGATGGCCAAGGAGCTTGGGCCCTTCGCCGGCTTCGCCAGGAATCGCGAACACATGCTGCGTGTGATGCGCAATCATCGCCGCGCGGCTTATGGCGCCGCTGTCGGTTATGAAGCGGTGCGCACCGCGCCCGTGGCGCTGGACGAGGGCAGCCTCAAGGACAAGGATCTGGCCATTGCGGCCCGCCGCGCCTGGGACCTGGCGGTGACGCTGGGCGAACAGCATGGCTATCGCAATGCGCAGGCGACCGTCATCGCGCCCACCGGCACCATCGGCCTCGTCATGGATTGCGATACCACCGGCATCGAGCCCGATTTCGCGCTGGTGAAGTTCAAGAAGCTGGCGGGCGGCGGCTATTTCAAGATCATCAACCAGGCGGTGCCGGAGGCATTGCGCACCCTTGGCTACAGCGCCGAGCAGATCGAGAAGATCATCGGCTACGCGGTTGGCCACGGGTCGCTTGCCGATTCGCCTGCCCTGAACCATCAGGCTCTCAAGGCCAAGGGACTTGGCGATGAACAGATCGACAAGATCGAAGCGGGCCTGGCCTCGGCTTTCGATATCAAGTTCGTGTTCAACAAGTGGACGCTGGGCGAGGACTTCTGCCGCAAAGTCTTGAAGATCTCGGATGCGCAGCTCAATGATTTCGGCTTCGACATGCTGAGTTTCCTCGGCTTCTCCAAACCCGATATCGACAAGGCAAACATCCATGTCTGCGGGGCGATGACGCTGGAAGGCGCGCCCGGCCTCAAGGATCAACACCTGCCGGTGTTCGATTGCGCCAATGCCTGTGGACGGCTGGGCAAGCGCTATCTCTCGGTCGAGAGTCACATCCGCATGATGGCGGCAAGCCAGCCGTTCATCTCGGGCGCCATTTCGAAGACCATCAACATGCCGAACGAGGCGCTGGTCGAGGAATGTGCCGCCGCCTACATGCTGTCGTGGAAGCTGGCGCTCAAGGCCAATGCTTTGTATCGCGATGGCTCCAAGCTATCGCAGCCGCTGTCCTCGCAGCTTCTGGCGGATGAGGATGACGAAGCCGAGGATGCGGCCGAGGCGTTGCTGGCCAAGCCGATGGCAACGCGCGTCGAGACCATCGTCGAGAAGATCGTCGAGCGCGTGATTGAACGCGAGCGCTCCCGCGAGAAGCTGCCGCACCGGCGCAAGGGCTATACCCAGAAGGCGGTGGTCGGCGGGCACAAGGTCTATCTGCGGACCGGTGAATATGATGACGGCAAGCTCGGCGAAATCTTCATCGACATGCACAAGGAAGGTGCTGCCCTTCGCGCCATGATGAACAACTTCGCCATCGCCATTTCGGTGGGCCTGCAATATGGCGTGCCGCTGGACGAGTTCGTCGACGCCTTCACCTTCACCAAGTTCGAGCCTGCCGGCATGGTGCAGGGCAACGAGTCGATCAAGAACGCCACGTCGATCCTCGATTATGTGTTCCGCGAACTCGCCGTGTCGTATCTCGGGCGCAACGACCTGGCGCATGTCGAGGCCTCGGAGATGGGCTTCGATGCGCTGGGCAAGGGCGTGGGCAATGAGGAAACGCCGCGCGTGCCGGCGTCGCGGGTTCTCTCCTCGGGCTTTGTGAGGAAGCCCAATCTCGCCACGTCGAATGTGGTGGTGATGTCGCCTTCGCCCGCCGCGCCTGTTTCGCCGGTGCAGGCGCTGCAGAAGCGGGCCGAAGCGCTGGGATCGCTGGCGCTGATGGAAGCGCCGGTGGTTGAGGCGCATGTGCATCACGAGGTGCATCTGCATGTCGAGCCCGCCGCCGTGAAGGCCGCCAACCGCCGCGCCGAGGCGCGCATGAAGGGCTATGAAGGCGACAGCTGCGGGGAATGCGGCAACTTCACCATGGTGCGCAACGGCACTTGCCTCAAATGCGATACCTGCGGCTCGACGAGCGGCTGTTCGTGAAAGGGGTGTACACTTCGTCGCGTCATGGTCCGCGAAAGCGGGCCATCCATCTTGTGGCGCACACAGCTGGTTCTTCCGCTTTCGCGGAAGATGACGAACTCTTGGGGAGTGGTTCAGCCGGGCCGGGAACTGTCCGTGTCAAGTTCTGATATTACGAATGTGAATGCGTCTACCCCACCCATCGCTTGAGCCCCAGCCATTTCTCCATGCCTTCCAAATCGCGATCCACGAGGAACATTCGCCGCGCCGCCAGGCGTCAATGTCGCCCTCCCAGTGTAGCTTTCCGCGGAGCCTGCGAATGGCCTTTTGTCCGTCGATCCGGATGAGAAGTTCGAGGGCCTTCGCCACCGTCTCGCGCTTCGTCCGCGAGCCCGGCGCCTTCATGGCCTGTTTCATCAGCTTGTCATCGATCTCGATACTGGTCCGCATGACCGGTCTCCTGTGTAACACCATGCAATTCATACTCATTGCGAAACCGGACAACAAGGAAACCGCATTCGGGGCATGCGAACGGCGGCGCGGTTGGCAAGAGTAAGCGGCTCATCCAGAACAATTCATCCGGACATGCGAGGCGTTAAGCATCGGCGCCGGTGCGCGTCGAGGGGTCTCTATCGACCGCTGCAAGACCGTTGCAACGGTGCAACAAAACTTTTTTTCCACAGTTTCTTTTCGGATGCCGTTCCGGGTCTTGACAATGGCAGGCTTCGGATGTGTGCGAAAACCGGGCGGTTGTCAGCATACGGATTATCGCGGAAAAGGCCCGGTTTCATTGGTTTTTCGGCGCATCCGATGGGTTTCGTCCGTGCAAGGACGGATTTTGCGGTTTCCCGAGCGTTTACCGATTGTTAGCGAGACTTCCACATCATACCAGATGTAGTCGGCATATTGCCGAATCACACAAGCGGGTGCACTAACAAAGCAATGACGGATCGATGCACACACAACATGTCTGCTAGTCCGTCGGTGTGAGGCTTACCTGCGTTGTGGGGCACTACAAACACTCTAGGAGAGACAGCAATGGCTGCGAAGAAAGCTGCGAAGAAGCCTGCCAAGAAGGCCGCCAAGAAGGCCGCCAAGAAGCCGGCGAAGAAGGCCGCCAAGAAGGCCGCCAAGAAGCCGGCGAAGAAGGCTGCTAAGAAGCCCTAGGTCTTCTTCAGTTTGCTACAGGACTGGACCCCGGATGGCATTGCCTCCGGGGTCAGTTCTTTTTAGGGAAGCGAATGGCGAATAGGGAGTAGCGAATAGTCATGAACCCCAGTTGCCCCCTATTCGCTATTCGCTCTCACTGATAAACGTAAACCCTCGCACCGACCCTTACCCGGCCATACAGGTCGATGACGTCGGTGTTCATCATGCGGATGCAGCCCGAGGAAACAGCGCCACCTATAGAGGAGGAATTGTTGGTGCCGTGGATGCGATACATGGTGCCGCCGATATAGAGCGCGCGGGCACCCAGCGGATTTTCCGGTCCGCCTTCCATTTCATCGGGCAGATAATGACCCTTGGCGGCTTCGCGCTCGATCATCACCTGCGGCGGACGCCAGGTCGGCCATTCCGCCTTCGAGGCGATCGTCGAGTTGCCGGACCACTGGAAACCCTCACGGCCGACGCCGACCTTGTAGCGGCGGGCCTTG